>NZ_AZUK01000001.1:2410000-2660000 GCF_000527035.1 Tolumonas lignilytica | reverse complement strand
TCCTCCCCACTGAAAGTGCTTTACAACCCGAAGGCCTTCTTCACACACGCGGCATGGCTGCATCAGGGTTTCCCCCATTGTGCAATATTCCCCACTGCTGCCTCCCGTAGGAGTCTGGACCGTGTCTCAGTTCCAGTGTGGCTGGTCATCCTCTCAGACCAGCTAGAGATCGTCGCCTTGGTGAGCCGTTACCTCACCAACTAGCTAATCCCACATGGGTGCATCCAATCGCGGTAGGCCCGAAGGTCCCCACCTTTCCCCCGCAGGGCGTATGCGGTATTAGCAACCGTTTCCAGTTGTTATCCCCCTCGATTGGGCAGCTCCCCATGCATTACTCACCCGTCCGCCACTCGCCGGCAGGATAGCAAGCTATCCCCCGCTGCCGTTCGACTTGCATGTGTTAGGCCTGCCGCCAGCGTTCAATCTGAGCCATGATCAAACTCTTCAATTAAAGTTTTGGCTCAATGAATGACTTGTCTTTACAGACACTTCGTATCATTGATTAAATTTTTTCAATCTAATCAATCTACGCAAGTGCCCACACAGATTGCTTGATATGTTGTTAAAGAGCGTGGCTGTTAGGCCAGGGACGCGAATCATACGCTTTCCCTCTTCGTTGTCAAGCGGTGTTTATCACAAACGGCTTGGCAACTTAAATCTTTACTGAGTAACGTGCTGAATCTCAACTCGTTGCGGCGTCTGCCGTCTCAGTGGGGCCGCATTATAGGGGCCCGTTCTTTTTAGGCAAGCGCTTTTTTACCATTTTCATTGAAAGCTATATCGATCGACCAAATAGCGAGCAATTCGATAATTATAGGCTATTTTTTACACATTAATTAAGCGATTGCTATTACTGAAACGGATCAGTAGGCTTGCTGCATTCAATTTATATGTTTATTTATTATGGATAAAAGCCGTCAAAAATTGCTGACTCGCTGGTTGCGTCAGCATCGATCACTAGCCAACCCTTGGTCTTCTTTATGTATTTTAACTGGGGGAATATCTACCCTTTTGTTAATCGCCCAAGCCTGGTTACTTGCAACCATCTTGCACGGACTGATTATTGCTCAATCTCCTCGCACTGTTTATCTCTGGCATTTTGGTGGATTGTTGCTGATTGCTCTATTGCGAGCACTATTGAGTTGGGTTAAAGAACGATTGGCTTTTATTGGGGCAACGAAAATCCGCCAGCATTTTCGTCAGCAAGTATTACAACAATTAAAAAAACGTGGCCCTCTCTATATTCAGCAACAGCCGGTAGGTAGCTGGAGCAGTTTATTAGTTGATCAAATCGAACATTTGCATGATTTTTATGCTCGGTTCTTACCACAGTCCATGCTTTCTGGCATCCAGCCTTTCCTTATTCTATTGTTTGTCTTTCCAACAAATTGGGCCAGTGGATTAATTTTGTTATTAACTGCGCCATTAATTCCTATTTTTATGATTTTGACCGGAATGGGCGCGGCAGATGCCAATCGACGGAACTTTTTAGCTTTAGCCCGTTTATCGGCTCACTTTCTAGATCGCTTACAAGGCTTAATGACGCTACGTTTGTTTTTCCGCACTAAAGTTGAGGGCGAAAAAATAGCTTCAGCCTCAGAGGACTTTCGGGAGCGCACGATGGAAGTGTTGCGTATGGCGTTTCTAAGTTCTGCCGTGTTGGAGTTTTTTGCTTCGGTTTCCATTGCGCTGGTTGCAGTTTATTTTGGTTTTTCGTACCTCGGAAATCTCAATTTTGGCCACTATGGTCATTTAACTTTATTCAGCGGTCTGTTTGTTTTATTGCTTGCCCCTGACTTTTATCTGCCCCTACGCGAGTTAGGCGCTCACTATCATGCCAAGGCTCAGGCTATTGGCGCTGCCGATACACTACAGACTTTTCTCGACGAGAAATTTATTTCTGTGACTAGTGGTGAAAAACCCTTGGTTGTCACCGAGTCTATGTCTATTGAAGCAACAAACTGCTGTGTGTTATCTCATGATGGTAAAGTCTTGGTCGGCCCGCTTTCTTTTACAGTCAAGCCGAACCAATTTGTCGCCATCATCGGTAAGACAGGTTCCGGGAAAAGTTCTTTATTAAATGCACTGCTTGGATTTGCGCCCTATTCAGGGAGTTTGAAAATTAATGGCCAGGAGTTATCCACGCTGGAGCTTAACTCTTATCGCCAATATATTGGTTGGCTGGCACAAAATCCCCGCCTGTTGCCTGGAAGCTTGAAGGCAAATTTATTGTTGGGTCGCGCCAACATTAGTGATGAAGCGTTGTTGCAAGCTGTCACACAGGCAGGCGCACTAGACATCATTAATGATAAGGGATGGGATTACAGCGTTACCGAACAGAGTGGCGGCGTTTCTGTGGGACAGGCCCAGCGCCTGGCACTCGCAAGAACGTTATTGAAACCATGCCATTTATTGTTATTGGATGAACCGACTGCCAGTTTGGATCGGGTCAATGAAGAAAAAATCTTATCTGTATTAACACCGCTCTGGCGCACTCACACCACACTGTTGGTTACACATCGAGTCTATCAGCTTCAGCAAGCCGATCACATCCTGCTCTTGCAACAAGGCCAACTGGTGGCAGAAGGAAATTACTCCGAGTTGAAACAACAGAACCCATATTTTCGAGAGTTATTAGTTCAGCCAACTATGAATATTACGGATGTTGCGGAGAATGAATATGCGTGAGTTACGTCCCTATCTGAAATTATTCAGTCGGCATTGGATTATGCTGTTGATTGGATTGCTCTTGACGGTCTGTACCTTGCTAGCTGGTTTAGGCTTGTTATCACTTTCCGGCTGGTTTTTAACTGCGTGCGCAGTAGCCGGACTCAGTGCCATCACTAAAGATGCCTTTAACTACATGACACCAGCCGGAGCGGTGCGCTTTTTTTCCATTGTCAGAACCGCATGTCGTTGGGGCGATCGGGTTATTAGTCATGATGCTACCTTTCGGGTATTAACGTCCTTACGTATTCAGTTTTGGAAAAAACTGGCACCGCTGTCACTGCATCAGCTCCAATCCTGGCGGCAGGGTGAATTGTTGAATCGACTGGTGGCTGATATTGATGCGCTGGATAATTTATATCTGCGTCTGATTACACCTGTGCTGGCAGCACTGCTCATTCTTATTAGCCTGTTTGTTGTCGTTGCACTTTTTGATATTCATCTGGCTTTCTTTCTTTGCGGTACCTTATTGTTGCTGGCTATCGCTGTTCCACTTATTTTTTATCGTTTAGGAAAAGCTCCCGGCCAGTCATTGATCGTCAGTCAAAGTCATTTAAGAAGTGCCTGTACTACTTATCTGAGTCATCAGGCTGAGCTGTTATTGTGCGGAGCTGAAGAGCAGTATCGGGAATCCATTGTTCGAGAAGAGGAAAAGTTGTTTCAAGCACAACGTGATATGACCTCTCTCAATGGATTATCGAGTGCCTTGATGCTTGCACTGTTGAGCCTGTTAGTGTGCGCTATGTTATGGCTTGCCGCAGGCGGTGTCGGTTCTCATGATAAAGCGGATCCGTTGACAGCATTGATGGTCTTTTTTGCTCTGGCTTCTTTTGAGGCATTGCAACCTTTGGCGGGTGCCTTTCAGTATTTGTCATCCACACTGACGGCAGCAAGACGGTTGAATCAAATCATGGAGACAACACCAGCCATTCAGTTTGGTACTGATGAAAAAACAGCACAAAGTGGCGAACTTTCTATTCAGTCATTGAGTTTTTGTTATCCCCATCAACCGGTAAATGTGATTAACGAGCTTTCATTACAGCTACGACCCGGAGAAAAAGTAGCCATTTTAGGGCCAACCGGATGTGGTAAATCAACGCTGTTAGGTTTACTGACCCGAGAATGGAACCCAGCCCAGGGCGCTATCTTTTTAGATCAGCGCCCATTGGCTGAATTCAGCGATGAGGCATTGCGAGCATCCATGTCTGTCGTGAGCCAGCGCGTGCATGTGTTCAGTGCAACATTAGCTGATAATTTGCGTTTAGCGAAACCATCCGCCACTGATGCAGACTTGCAAGAGGTGCTGCTTAAAGTAGAACTCGATCATTTGCTGGAAGGAGCCAATCTCAAAGAAAGCCTGAAACTGTGGCTTGGTGAAGGTGGCAGAGCGTTGTCGGGCGGTGAACAACGACGCCTTTCATTGGCCCGCGCACTTTTACATGATGCACCATTGCTGTTATTGGACGAAGTCACTGAAGGCTTAGATCCGGCAACAGAACAACGGATCATGCACTTGATATTGCAGCACAGTAAGGACAAATCCGTTCTCATGATCACGCATCGACTGACCGGATTGTCACAGATGGATCGGATCGCCTTGTTGGAAAACGGGCAATTCCGCCTGACAGGGTCACATACTGAACTGTTAGCAGCCGATCTCTACTACCAGAGTTTATTCCAGCATCTGCAGGATGAATGACGGAAGTTATCGAATCTCTCGGTCAGCCTCTCTATAATGTTATTTCTTCTTAATGAGAGGCTGACTTGATGAAAACCCTGCCGTTTATTGCGTTTATGCTAACTCTGCTAAACGGATGTAGCTTGTTTCAGGTAAATACCAATCTGGATAAAAAGAATTTCACTGAATACTTCAAACCCAGTTCCGTCGCGGTAATGGATAAAAATCAGGTGCTAGATGCTGATGGCAAACCGCTCGGTACTGTTGAAGGAGAGTCTTGCCAAAGCGATAACACCCAACCCGTACCTAACATCGCTGATGCCCAAACAGATGCGCGCCGTAAAGCTGCAGATCTTGGTGGCAATGCCGTGGTCTTCAGCAAATGCGCCCCTGTTCCAGCCACCGACACCTGCATAGCCAGTTTGGTTTGCTATGGTCAGGCATACAAGATTAAAGAAAACAATTAATGGTCACTCCGGCTTCTCCTGCTTTGCATCTGACCACGGTTGGTGTTATCCGCTCGCCTTATCAGGAAAAATTTGCGGTGCCACGTCAGCCGGGGTTAGTAACAGCCATTTCCGCACAACTGGAACTGTTACCGCCCTATAACGATCCACACTGTGTCAGAGGATTAGACGCATTTAGTCATTTATGGCTGATGTTTGTCTTCCACCAAAATGGTACTGAAGAATGGCATCCAACCGTTCGTCCGCCGCGACTTGGCGGCAATCAACGCATTGGGGTATTTGCTTCGCGTAGCCCTTTTCGTCCCAACCCTATCGGATTATCCGTGGTGGAACTAAAAGGCATTCACCAGCAAGGACACAAGATCTGGTTGGAACTGGGTGGTGTGGATCTGGTCAATGGGACGCCCATTATCGACATCAAACCTTATCTTCCCTTCGTTGATAGTCTGCCTGATGCTCGCGGTGGATTTGCGCCAGAAGCCCCGACACTGATGCCAGTTAAGTTGACGGATGAAATGGAAATTCGTTGTCAGCAAATTGCGAGAGAATATCCGAATATCCGTGATTTTTTACTGCAAGTCATCGCGCAAGACCCTCGCCCTGCCTATCGAAAAGCTGATGATGACGATAAAATATACGGCGTTCGTTTGTTGAACTTTAATGTCAAATGGCAAGTCAGAGAGGGTGTCGCCATTATTTCAGCGATAACCGACTGTTAAAGGAGAAAGAACATGGCACATGCGGCGTGGTATATGAGCTTGATACTGTCAGTATTGTTATTTTTATCAGCCGGTTGTGACTCTGGACATGAGCCAACATCTGGCACCAAAACAACATCGCAAGACACTATTCTGAAAGAACAATTGAAACCGCTGGACGATGCCAAAAAAGTGGAACAGACATTACAGCAGGCGGCAGATAAACAAGCCGAAACAATCAAACAACAAACCAAATAAAACAAAATGAAGCCCAAAGCTTCATTTTGTTTATCGATTATAATTCGGCAAATTCAGGAATATGTGGCCGTCCGCGCGACTCTAAAAAGTCTAGCAACGTTCGCGGCGTTCGATTCAAAACCCGATCGGCGGGAAAATCAACCGCATCTAAAATTTCCAGACTCTTGTCTAATTCCCCCAAGCTATAAGCGATGTGCGAGTCAGAGCCTAAACTCACCCAGCCACCCGCATCCCGTACGGCTTTTGCGATTGCGGTGCAGTTAACATCGCTACCAACGCGGGAATGTAAGAAGGACGAATTATTAATCTCTAATGCCACATTATATTTGGCGGCGGCCTCAGCCACTGACTGGATCTCGATGGGAAATCGAGGATTACCAGGGTGGGTGATCACATGCACCAACCCTTTCTTCATCGCATTGATCATGGCCCTGGTATTGGTATCACGATCTTTCGGAGCAAAAACCTGTTCGTGAAAACCTGCCAGAACAATGTCCAGCTCATGCAACATTTTTTCATTACAGTCGATTTCGCCGAACTCATCTTTAATGTTGGCTTCGATGCCACGCAGAATGCCCACGCCATCAACCATGCGCGGAATGACCCGTGAATTGATGAAATGCCAGGCATGCGGCGCATCAGCCATGTCAGGCCCATGATCGGTAGTGGCAAATAAAACGATGCCTTTGCGCTTGGCTTCGGCAATATAGTCATGAATTGTGCTGTAGGCGTGTGAGCTGGCCAGGGTATGCGTGTGGGTGTCGACCTGATAGCGCATGATGAACTACTCCCCTTCTGTCATTAGTGTCAGCATATCACAAAAGTCATTTTTTCGGCGGATCACGCCGCTTTTCTCCGGCGCGTTAATTTTTCCTTGGGTGGTTATCCCCCAGCCTGCTAGAATTTTGGCCCAATTCCAGAATAACCGGCGGTGATGCCGGAATAATGCTTAATAAACGAAGGATCCAGCATGCGTACCAGCCAATATCTGCTTTCCACGCTCAAAGAAACACCTAACGATGCAGAAGTGATCAGCCACCAGCTCATGCTGCGTGCCGGGATGATCCGTAAACTGGCGTCTGGTTTGTACACCTGGTTGCCAACCGGTTTACGTGTATTGCATAAAGTTGAAAACATCGTTCGTGAAGAGATGAACAAGGCGGGTGCGATCGAGATCTCCATGCCGGTAGTACAACCGGCTGAACTGTGGCAAGAATCAGGTCGTTGGGAACAATATGGCCCGGAACTGTGCCGTCTGACCGATCGCCACGAGCGTCCTTTCGTTTTAGGCCCGACGCATGAAGAAGTGGTTACGGCACTGGTTCGTTATGAAGTAAACAGTTACAAACAACTGCCACTGAATCTGTATCAGATCCAGACTAAATTCCGTGATGAAGTACGTCCTCGTTTTGGGGTTATGCGTGGCCGTGAATTCACCATGAAAGATGCTTACTCGTTCCATCTGGATAAAGAGAGCCTAGTTGAGACTTACGGCAAAATGCATCAGGCCTATTGCAACATTTTCTCCCGCATGGGCCTGGATTTCCGCCCAGTACTGGCGGATACCGGGTCAATTGGTGGGACTGGTTCTCACGAATTCCATGTGCTGGCAAACAGTGGCGAAGATCTGATTGCCTTCTCTACCGAATCTGATTATGCCGCGAACGTTGAAATGGCGGAAGCACTGGCACCAGCCGGCGAACGTGCGGCTCCAACCAAAACCGCGACCAAAATTGCGACACCAAATGCGCATACCATTGCCGAAGTTTCTGACTATTTGAAAGTACCTGAACAGCAGACCATTAAAACACTGCTGGTTAAAGCTGACGAAGAGGCTCAGGGAAATAATGCCGTCATCGCATTAGTGTTACGTGGTGATCACGAGCTGAATGAAATCAAAGCAGAAAAAATTGCCGGTGTGGCTGCACCGCTGACCTTCGCCAGCGAAGAAGAAATTCGCGCTGTAGCTGGCTGTGATGCCGGCTCCATCGGCCCACAAAATCTGCAATGCCGTGTCATTGTGGATCGCAGTGCGGCACATCTGGCTGATTTTGTCTGTGGTGCTAACGAAAATGATTTTCACATGACCGGTATGAACTGGGATCGTGATATTCAGAATTATGAAGTTGCCGATATTCGCAATGTAGTAGAAGGTGATCCGAGCCCTTGTGGTAAAGGAACTTTGTTGCTGAAACGCGGCATCGAAGTGGGTCACATTTTCCAACTCGGCACTAAGTATTCCGAAGCCATGAATGCAACCGTACTGAATGAAGCCGGTAAAGCGACCATCATGGAAATGGGTTGTTACGGTATTGGCGTTACCCGTGTCGTTGCTGCTGCCATTGAACAGAACTTTGACGATCGTGGCATTATCTGGACCGATGCAATTGCGCCATTCCAGGTAGTGATCATTCCAATGAACATGCACAAATCACATCGTGTTCAGGAATTGGCAGAACGCTTCTACAATGAATTGCAAGCAGCCGGCGTGGAAGTACTGCTGGATGATCGGAAAGAACGTCCGGGGGTAATGTTTGCGGACATGGAACTGATTGGTATTCCTCACTCGATTGTAATTGGTGAACGCGGTATCGATAACGGTGTGGTGGAATACAAATACCGCCGCAGTGGTGAAAAATCTGAAATCGCCATCGATGAAATCGTCGCAAAATTGAAAGCGCAATTGGCTAAGTAAGCCCTCACACACCGACCAGCCTCCCAGAGGCTGGTTTTTTTATGTCAAAAAAATGTCTTATCAAGACAGTGGTTTTTCTCTTCTCCCGTGATTGACAAATTCATGCCGCTTACCATCAAGCTATTTTAATAAAAAACCATTAAATTTCAACACCTTAAAATAAAACAAAAAATAGGCATAGGATTTGCTTATTTATAGTGTGTTGTATCATTGGTAGGTGAATGTTATGGAAGGTTTATCTGTTGCAAGAACATTAGATCACGCACCTGAGCTGCATTTCGCCCGTGTCAGTGGTTTTAGCCCTATCTCCAGCTCAGATAAACTCGCGTTGCTGGAAACACTGATGACGCAGGAAAACTTGCCGGATCTGCTGCAAGCTTTTGCCGCCTGGATAAGCCAACACTTGCCGATTTGCCATCTCGCTTATGTCTGGATGGAACAACGTATCGAGGTATTAAATCTAGGACGCGGCGCTTATAAACAACATAGCCCACTGGTTGATAACAAAATGCATCTGCTGGGTCACCTCGACTATGAACTGACAGCCAGACTGAATCCACACCAACAACGCTTAATGCAACAGTTACATCAATTGCTGATTAATCCGCTGCGTTTATTTCTTAAAATGGAAGAAATGGATCAGCAGTGCCGCATGGATCATCTGACTGGCGTCGGTAACCGCGCCTATTTTGATGAAGCCTTACAGCTAGCGATTGAGCAGAACATGCGCCAACCCAATGGACTGACATTGATGCTGGT
Source organism: Tolumonas lignilytica (assembly GCF_000527035.1). Taxonomy (NCBI): domain Bacteria; kingdom Pseudomonadati; phylum Pseudomonadota; class Gammaproteobacteria; order Aeromonadales; family Aeromonadaceae; genus Tolumonas; species Tolumonas lignilytica. The sequence continues at coordinate 2,650,718 of NZ_AZUK01000001.1, read as the reverse complement.
CGATTTAGATGATTTCAAACAGATCAATGACACGCACGGCCATCCGATTGGTGACTCAGTCCTGAAAACATTTGCCGATCTGTTAACAACCGTCGTCCGTGGAACAGATATGGTGTTTCGTTTGGGTGGAGATGAATTTGCCATCATGTTCCAACCCGCCGATGAATTTACCGCCGTCAGAGTGCTCATCCGTTTACAAAAACGCCTGGCGCAGCACCCTGAACTGAAACGTTGGAATACCGCCTGTAGCATCGGTTATGAAAACTGGAAAAAAGGGATGAGCGCAAAAGAGCTATATCATTTAGCGGATGAACAGCTTTATCATCATAAAAACAGCCGTCATCAGTCAGCCTGATCGCCGGTTCACACGTTAGGTTGCCAATGAATGTTCAGCCCTGATTGATTTTCAGGGCAACCAAACCCCTGACAGACAAATAGCCCGGCAACCGCCGCAACCGTGTTTCCGTAACAAATGATCGGCATGCTGCCTCGCAACCAGGGGGCCACCTCATATTCCTGCCAGAGCTTTTTTAATTCCCGCGAATGTTGACGTCCGAGCGGATGCATTTTTACTGAACCAGCCAAATTACAGGTCACGGAAAGTGGTTCATTCTGCAATGGCATCCGCAACTGTGCCGGTGTCGTCATATCGGAACTTAATGTTAACATTCCTGACGACAATTCAAGAGGCTGATTAATCGGTATTGCCTGTCTACAAAACGGAGACGTAACTGGCCCATTGAGTTGATACAGACGTTGTTGATAACGCCGTACACTCCCTTTTTGCCAAATCAATTCCGGCATCGCATCTTCACGGGCTAAGGCCACTTCAGGCCAGATTTTATGCAACTGACTCTGTGTGGGTACCGTTCCAGTTAATTCTCGCAACCAATAACGCAAGAGCTGATGCCGACGCGCCGGAGACAGTACCGCCAGATGAGCAATCTGCAAACTTCCATCGCGATATTTGACTGTGTTCAGATCCAATGCGGCAATTTCATCCAACAGCGATTCCTGTTCTGCGCATAAACTGGCCGTCCGACTGGCTGTCGCCGCAATTTCCGGCCAACGATCGCGAAGCAAAGGGATCACGGAATGGCGCAGAAAATTACGATCAAATTGCTCGTTTTGGTTACTGTCATCCTCAATCCAGCTCAAATGCTGATTCTGAGCCCATTCAGCAAGCTGACGACGATCAAAAGACAGTAAAGGTCGGATCAGATGGCCGGATGCAAAAGCGATATGCCTTGGCATAGCCGATAATCCCCTTGGCCCAGAGCCTCTTTTCAGGGCTAAAAGCAGCGTTTCTAATTGATCGTCCTGATGATGAGCCGTTAGTAAGAAACCACCCGTAGCCAAGTGCTCACGGAAAAGGTCATACCGCGCTTGCCGGGCGACATCTTCCAGTGATTCACGAGCTTTTTTTTCTAAGATGGCATGCCTGGCTATCAATGGCACATCTAATACTGCGCAGACTGTTTGACAATGTTGCAGCCATTCATCCGCCTTGGGATTAAGACCATGATGGACATGTATAGCCTGCAATGAAAACCCCGGTTTGACAGCCACATAACGTGCCAATAATTCAAGTAATACGCGAGAATCTAAGCCGCCACTATAGCCCACCAGCAAAGGCCCCGGCTGTAATTGCGCGTCCAGAATGGTAAAAACCTCGGCTTGTAATCTATCGATCATGGTTGATACTCAAATCATCACGTCACGAACCAGGCGATATGATAACAGAGTCATCCGTGACGCCGTAGACATCCTGTCTGTGTGAATTATCACAGATTTGCAGACTCTAGCGGTTCATAACTGATTTTTGGTCAATTGTTGGCTACAGTCTGAGATAGGCACAATAATAAGATGTAGCCGCTGTTTTTATCAGGGAACCCCATGAGCCAAATATTACGTGCGCAATCCACCGCCATTGCCCCTTATACCGCTGTGGAGGAGTTGAAAAATAGCCTTAACCCCGCTTCATCCAGCCTTATTTTGTTTTTTTGCTCCAGCAGTTATGACTTGAACATGATCGCAGAAGGTTTTAATCATTTCTTTCCTGATACCGAAGTGGTGGGATGTACTTCTGCCGGAGAAATCGGCCCGACCGGTTATGTGGATCACAGCATCAGTGCTATTTCTTTCCCCAGAGATGACTTCCATGTCGTAACGGCTTGTCTGAATGATCTCAGTCATTTTACCGAAAGCCAGGGGAAACAATTTATTCAATCCATCATGGTGAAACCGGAATCATCGCTTCCAGCCCCCAACCATCGTTATACATTCGCCATGCAATTGATTGATGGTCTTTCCAAAAAAGAAGAGAATGTCAGCCATTGTTTTCAGAAATATCTGAGTACGATTCCCCTCTTTGGCGGCTCTGCGGCGGACGATGTGCAATTTACCCATACGTATATCTTTCATCAGGGGCGTTTTCAGGAAAACAGTTGTGTGTTGATGCTCTTTCGCACCAATCGCCCGTTTCGTATGTTTAAAACCCAACACTTTACTGCCGCTGGCGAGCCTTTGGTTGTCACAGAGACAGATACGAATAATCGAATCATTCGTGAATTAAACGGGTTACCGGCAACCCAAGTTTATGCCCAACAGGTTGGTTGTAGCGTCGAACAGTTGGACGCAAAAATTTTCGCCAATTACCCTGTCATCATGAAAATTAACGGGAATGAATATATTCGTTCCATCCAAAAAGCTAACGCGGACGGCAGTCTGAGCCTCTATTGTGCTATAGAGGAAGGCATTGTGTTACGTATTGCCCACAGTCAGAATTTGGAGCGCAATTTAAGTCATCAATTTGAAACGCTTAATGAAGCTATTGGTGGTATTTCTCTCACTCTGGTATGTGATTGCATTCTCCGACGAACAGAAATACTGAACACACAGCAACTTCCTGATGTCACTAAACTTCTGTTGCAAAATCAAACTTCTGGATTCAGCAGTTTCGGCGAACAATTCGGCAGTCTGCATCTGAATCAAACCTGTACTGGCATCGCCTTTGGTTGCGAAGAGGCTGAATGATGATTGAACAAAATAATCAGCTCGCAGAATTGCAAAATGAAATTATTCGGTTGAATAAAATTATCGCCTCGCTCATTAAGCAGGCCGACTCCCTCAATGCTGACCAGATGACGGATTTTAATCTTTTTAAATCACAGATCATGCTGGAAGATGAGGTACATAATCGTACTGAACAACTGGAAAATGCCTTAAAAAAGAATAAATCCATCAATGCTGAATTAATTAACACTCAGCACAAGATGCAACAGGAGATTGAAGAAAGAAAATTGATGCAACAGGCATTGGAACAGGAAAAAGCCGAACAGAAAGCCTTGATCCAACAACTTGAAGAAAGTGACCGTCAGTTGCGACAATCCGAAAAATTAGCTTCGATCGGCCAACTAGCAGCCGGGGTGGCCCACGAGATCAATAATCCGATGGGATATATCACCTCAAACCTAAGTTCATTACAGCGTTATTTTCATCAATTCTTCGAGCTGATTACACTCTACGAAGAACTGAGTGCCAATCCCTCCAACACGGTATGGCGTGATGAAATCCAGCGGTTACGGGAAGAAATCGATCTGGATTTTCTCAGGGAAGATATTGGCCCTTTATTCCAGGATTCAATCGAAGGTGCTGTCAAAGTCAGACGTATTATTCAGGATCTGCTCCATTTCTCCCGTGCTGGAGAAAATCAATGGGAATGGGCGAATTTACACGATGGTCTTAACAGCACATTAAATATCATTAGCAATGAACTGAAATACAAAACAGATGTGATTCTTGACTATGGCAAGATCCCGCTCGTCTACTGCATGCCGACACAGATCAATCAGGTGTTGATGAATATGCTGCTCAATGCAGCTCATGCCATTGATATTCATGGTGAAATCAGAATTAAAACAGGTCAGACCGGAGAGCAGGTTTATATCTCGATCAGCGATACCGGCTGTGGTATGACGCCCGAAATTAAAGCTAATATTTTTGATCCGTTCTTCACCACAAAGCGTGTGGGTTCCGGCACCGGTCTGGGGCTGTCAGTGGCTTATGGGATTATCAAAAAACATCAAGGCCGCATCGATGTGGAAAGTGAACTGGGGAAAGGGTCTGTTTTTACCGTGTGGTTGCCGATAGCGCCAGTAACCGAACCTGAGAAGGTTGATGAATGAAAGCCCCGAACAGGGGCTTTCATTACGCGATAACCCTACTGAAACTCAGCGCGTTTCCAACGGTTCAAAGTTTTTTACCAGGTCATCAATCGCTTTCATCTGACGCAGGAAAGGCTCCAGTTTATCGAGTGGCAAGGCGCTCGGCCCATCGCAACGGGCATGTTCCGGATCAGGATGTGACTCAATAAATAACCCCGCTAAACCGACGGCCATACCAGCCCGCGCCAGTTCAGTTACCTGTTCACGACGACCACCGGAAGCAGCACCCAGCGGATCACGACATTGCAGAGAATGGGTCACGTCAAAAATGACCGGGCTACCCTGGCTCGCATTCTTCATGACACCAAAGCCCAGCATATCGACCACCAGATTGTCATAACCAAAATTCACACCGCGCTCACACAGGATGATGCGTTCATTGCCGCATTCTGCGAATTTCTCAACGATGTTTTTGACCTGTCCCGGACTTAAGAACTGCGGTTTTTTCACGTTGATCACATTGCCGGTTTTTGCCAATGCTTCCACCAGATCTGTCTGCCGGGCCAGAAAGGCTGGCAGTTGCAAGACATCAACCACTTCGCCGACAGGTTTCGCCTGCCAAGTTTCGTGTACGTCAGTGATCAGGCTGACGCCAAACGTTTTTTTCAATTCTTCAAAAATACGCAACCCCTCTTCCATGCCGGGGCCACGATAAGAGTGGACGGAAGAACGGTTGGCCTTATCCCAACTGGCCTTGAAAACCAGCGGGATGCCGAGCTTTTCAGTCACAGTCACATAGGTTTCACAAATCGACATGGCCAGATCACGTGATTCCAATACGTTCATGCCACCAAACAGCACAAATGGCTGATCGTTCGCAACATTGATTCCGTTAAACTGAACGACTTTCTGTTTCATTCATCACTCCATCAGTGCAAAGTAATTGCGTCATGATCCAACATTTGTAACTGTACCTTCAGCACAGTAGCAACCGGATCTTGTGGGCATTGTTCAATAAAATAGGCGTAATCTTCCGCTGCCAGTTGCGGACATTCCAGCTGTTCATACACCAGACCGCGATCACGGATCTCATAGGGGTCATCCGGATTCATCACCAGTAACACTTCACTGCAGCGCAGCGCTTCCGGCAAACGGCGGTTTTGTAGCAGACAACCTTTACTGATACTCAATAAGCGCGACAGAATCTGATGTTGATCAGCCTCTTTCGTATATTTGCTATCCATCTGTGTCAGATCGCCCAGTGACGCTCGCAACATCAGGGCTTGTTGTGTCTGATCCCATATTTCACCGGTGAAAGGATCGATGAAGACAGGCGTCTGCCCAGGGAAAAGCAGCAGGAAGTTGCCGGGGAAGCAGACTCCCCTGACGGGTAATTCAATGGCCTGAGCCAGATGCATCAACACGATCCCCAGTGTGATGGGTAGACCACTGCGTTGAGTCAGAACATGATTAAGCAGACAATTTTCCGGTGCATAATAATGTTCCCAGTCACCGGAAAAATTAAACTCGTGATAAAAGGCATGCAGCAATTGTTCACGACGCCCCTGATCATCACTGGCTGTAATATAGGGTTTAATCGCGGTTCGTAGCGCCCGCAATTGCTGCAATCCATCGATCAGTACTGGCTGATCCAGAATATCCTCTGCGGCCATCAAAGCCAGCATCGCAATATCCAAACCCTCGTAATCTGTATCGGCTGTTATGTTCATTTACATACTACTCAGCAACATTACCTAGCCACTGACCGCCGGAAACACGATCCTGACCACCTAAATCCTGTCTGGTTATCACCGCATGAAAACCACGTGCCAATAATAAATTGCGGACCGCTTCCGCCTGCTGCCAGCCATGTTCCAGTAACAACCATCCACCCGGCGCCAAATAATCCGGTGCTTGATCAATGATTTGCCGAATATCTGCCAGCCCATCCTCGTCAGCAACCAGCGCGGTATGTGGTTCAAAGCGCACATCCCCCTGAGACAGATGAGGGTCTGTCGCATCAATGTATGGCGGATTAGAGACAATTAACTGGAAATCCCGTTCTTTCAGTGCAGAAAACCAATCGCTTGCCAGAAAATTGACAGAAAAACCCAATCGCGCCGCATTACGGCGGGCCAAATCCAGTGCTGCAGGCTCACGCTCCAGCGCCCACATATTTAATGCTGGCAATTCGGATTTTAATGCCAAGGCAATGGCGCCGGTACCCGTTCCCAAATCCAGCGCCTTTTGTCCCTGCCCTTTTTCAGATAACAGCGTCAGCGCCCATTCCACCAGAGCTTCGGTGTCTGGACGGGGAATCAAGGTCGCTGGCGATACCTGCAACGGTAAAGACCAGAACTCGCGGACACCCAGAATATAGGCGACCGGTTCACCCTGTTCGCGACGGCAGGCCAATTGCTCCACCTGAAGCACCTGCTCCGGTGTCAGTTCTTGTTCCGGCCAGGTACGCAGATAGGTACGGGTACAGCTTAATACTGCGCATAACAGACAATCCGCATCCAGCGCAGCACTGTCGCTATTGGCAAAACGTTGAATCAACTGCTGACGCAGTGAGGCGATCTGCATTAGTTATTCTCTGATAATGCGGCCAACTGATCCGCCTGATATTCCTGCAACAACGGTTTCAACAGGCTGTCCAAATCGCCTTCCATGACCTCATTCAGACGGTATAACGTCAGATTGATACGATGGTCGCTGACACGTCCCTGCGGGTAGTTATAAGTACGGATACGGTCTGAACGATCACCGGTACTCAGAATACTGCGGCGGGTGGAATCCGCTTCGGCACGACGCTTGTCTTCTTCCTGCTGAGCCAGACGGGCCGCCAGCACAGACATCGCACGGGCTTTGTTTTTATGTTGTGAACGTTCATCCTGACATTCCACCACGGTTCCGGTAGGAATGTGGGTAATGCGAATCGCCGAATCAGTTTTATTGATGTGCTGACCACCGGCACCGGAAGCACGGAAGGTATCAATACGCAGATCGGCCGGGTTGATTTCCGGGATCTCTTTTTCCGGGATTTCCGGCAGCACCATCACGGTACAGGCCGAAGTATGCACACGGCCCTGAGATTCGGTTTCCGGCACACGTTGCACACGATGACCGCCGGATTCAAATTTCATCACGCCATACACGCTGTCACCTTCCATGCGGACGATGATCTCTTTATAACCACCATGTTCGCCATCGCTGGTGCTCATGATTTCCATGCGCCAGCCGCGACGTTCGGAATACTTGGAATACATACGAAACAGATCACCCGCAAAGATGGCCGCTTCATCACCACCGGCACCGGCACGAATTTCCAGGAAGCAGTTACTGTCATCTTTCGGATCTTTCGGCAGCAACAAGACCTGCAATTCTGCTTCCACTTGCTCGATCATTTGCTTGGCATCCGCATACTCTTCCTGCGCCATGGCTTTCATTTCAGCATCGTCACCCGCCAACATCTCTTCGATGGCCTGCAGATCGGCTTCTGTTTGCTGGTAACGACGGAACCCTGCAACAACTTCGCCCAGTTGCGCATATTCCTTGGTCAGACTACGGAATTTATCCTGATCGGAGACCACATCCGGTTCACCCAGTAACGCCTGAACCTCTTCATAGCGCTCCATCAGACCTTCCAGTTTTCTGATCACTGTTTCTTTCATAGCATTCCTGTTTATATTTGTTTTCTGAATCAATGCAAATGGCATTGTTCTTCAATTTTACTCATCCAGTCTTAATGCCTGGCTTAACAATAACAAGGCGGTTTTGTCACTCGCTTCACCCGCCTGACGCAGCGCTTCTGTCGGTGCGTGGATAAGCTTGTTGGTTAATCGTTCACTGAGCTCCGTCAATACCTCAGCCGGATTGCCACCCTGTTCCAGTTTACGTAAGGCCAGCAATAATTGCTCCTGACGGATCGCGTCAGATTGTTGCCGATAACTTCGCACTTGGGTCTTAGCTGACAAGCTACGGAACCAATTCATAAATTGTTCCCGTTCATCCTGAACAATCTGTTCCGCCTGACGGGCCGCATGTTCCCGATGCCGCTGGTTTTCCGCGACAATATTTTGCAAATCATCCACGGTATAAAGATAGGCGTCAGAAAGCTCACCGACCTCTTCTTCAATGTCACGGGGCACAGCAATATCAATCAGCAACATGGGTTTATTGCGGCGTTGTTTCAATGCACGCTCAACCATGCCTTTACCAAGGATTGGTAATGGGCTTGCCGTCGAACTAATAACCAGATCAACATCCGGCAGCACCTGAGGGATCTCGTTTAAGGTGATCACCTCCGCTTGCCAGGCTCCGGCTATCGCCTGAGCGCGCAATAACGTCCGGTTGGCCACGGTCATTTGTGAAACCGATTGACCATGCAAATGCTGACCAACCAATTCGATCGTTTCACCAGCCCCGATCAACAACACCTTAACCTGCGAAAGTTCACCAAAAATCTGTCGGGCCAGTGTGACAGCAACATAGGCAACCGAAACACCATAAGCACCGATCTCAGTTTCTGTGCGAACTCGCTTGGCAACACTAAAGGTGCGCTGAAACAGGCGATTCAGTAATCCCTTAACCGACCCCTGCTTAGTGGCCGTATCCAATGCTTGTTTCACTTGCCCCAGAATTTGAGGCTCCCCCAAGACCAGGGAGTCCAGTCCGGCGGCGACCCGCATCAGATGACGAACGGCTTCCCCATCCTGTAATTGATACAGTGCGGGTTGCAGTTCATCTTCCGTTAAACGTTGAAAATGCGATAACCATAACGCAACCTCTTCACTGGCGCCGCTATCTACAGCACAGTAAAGTTCGGTTCGGTTACAAGTGGAAAGAATCACCCCTTCCTTGACGCCGGGTACCGATGTTAACGCCGTCAAAGCTTCATCAATCCGTTCAGGTCCGAAAGCGACCCGTTCACGCAATGACAATGACGCCGTTTTATGGTTTACCCCCAGCACAAACAGATGATGCATCAGGCCGCGGACTCGTCAGCAAATTTAAGACGCATATTCTACGAAAAAGCAGAGATCTTTGAAAGCGAAGCACCAACGCCTATACTGTCGCCTCGTCCAAGGAGGCATCGTGAAACCATTACAACACCTAACATTACTTTTTTGTTTACTGATCCTTGCCGCCTGTAGCTCTCATCAGCCACAACCAGACAATACCAACTGGCGTCAACAACGCGAAAAACTGAAAACTGTTACACATTGGACCATTTCCGGCAAACTCGCCATCATCACTGCAGACAAAAAAGGTTCTGCTCGCATTCAATGGCAACAAGATGGTGATGATTATCATCTCAATCTGACCAGTTTGCTGGGCACGCGCGTGATGGAAATGCGCAAAACTGGCAATCAGGTGCTGATTATCGATGATAAGGGCCGGGAATATCGCGGCTCTGATGCCGAATATCTGGTGTACCGCCTGACCGGCTGGCAAATGCCCATCCACGAACTGCCTATTTGGATCAAAGGCCTACCCGATGATACCGATTATGAGCTGAATCCTAATGGTCAGGTAACCCGACTGAAGACCACAAACTGGCAATTGCAGTATCAGAGTTATCAACCCGTTGACGGCTGGATGATGCCAGAAAAAATCACCTTTAAAGGTAAACAGACTGAGTTACGACTCGTGATCAGTGAATGGGACTTAACAAAATAATGCTAACGACGGAAAACATTGCCTGGCCGGCGCCCGCCAAATTAAACCTGTTCCTGCATATCAACGGGCGGCGGGATGATGGTTATCACGAATTGCAGACTCTGTTTATCTTTCTTGATCACTGTGACTGGCTCACCTTTCATCTCAATGACAGTAATCAAATCGATATCACACCCGCTCTGGCTGATGTGCCGATGGAACAAAACCTCATCTACAGAGCCGCACAACTGCTGAAACAACATTCAGAGCAACCGTTAGGTGTCACCATTACCTTGGATAAACACCTCCCAATGGGCGGTGGCATCGGTGGAGGTTCTTCTGATGCAGCAACGACACTGGTGGCACTCAATCATCTCTGGAAAATAAATCTTTCCGTGGATGAGCTTGCCGAGCTGGGTCGCCAGCTCGGTGCCGATGTTCCCGTATTTGTTCGCGGGCATGCCGCCTTTGCAGAAGGTGTTGGCGAACGTCTGCAACCTGTTGAAATAGATAAAAAATGGTATGTGGTTTTGGTGCCAGCATGCCATGTTTCAACTGCCGATGTCTTTCGCCACAAAGATCTCAAACGGGACACACCCAAGCAAACCTGGGATGAATTGGCACACGGAAATTGGCACAATGACTGCGAACCGCTGGTGAAAAAGAATTACCCCGAGGTTGAAAAGGCATTACGCTGGTTGATAGAATACGCGCCGTCAAGAATGACCGGCACTGGTGCTTGTGTTTTTGCAGAATTTGAACACGAACATGAGGCTCGTGCGCTCTTGGCGAGGATGCCGACATGGTTACAAGGTTTTGTAGCCAGAGGGGAAAACTTATCACCCCTCTATGTCACTTTGCAACAGGTTTATGCTCGAAATGACTAAGCAGTCAACATTTCCTGCTGACCTTCACCCCCAACTGGACAAACCCAGAGGTTTAATCCCGTGCCTGACATGAAGCTGTTTGCCGGTAACGCCACACCGGAACTAGCGCAAAAGATTGCCGACCGTCTCTTCACTAAACTTGGAAGCGCATCTGTTGGTCGCTTCAGTGATGGAGAAATCAGCGTACAAATCAACGAAAATGTACGTGGTGGTGATGTATTCATCATTCAATCCACCTGTGCACCAACCAATGACAATCTGATGGAACTGATTGTAATGGTTGATGCGATGCGTCGTGCATCCGCAGGTCGTATTACTGCAGTAATCCCATACTTTGGTTATGCCCGTCAGGATCGTCGTGTACGTTCTTCACGTGTACCTATCACCGCTAAAGTAGTGGCTGATTTCCTGTCCAGCGTGGGTGTTGACCGCGTTCTGACTGTTGATCTGCACGCTGAGCAGATCCAGGGTTTCTTCGATGTACCGGTTGATAACGTATTTGGTAGCCCGGTTCTGCTGGAAGACATGAAAGCCCGTAATCTGGAAGATCCTGTTGTCGTTTCTCCGGATATCGGTGGTGTTGTTCGTGCCCGCGCTATCGCGAAATTACTGGATGATACTGATATCGCTATCATTGATAAACGTCGTCCACGCGCCAACGTTTCTCAGGTTATGCATCTGATCGGTGACGTTGCCAACCGCGACTGCATCATCGTTGATGACATGATCGATACCGGTGGTACGCTGTGTAAAGCCGCCGAAGCACTGAAAGATCGTGGTGCTAAACGCGTATTCGCTTATGCAACTCACCCTGTTTTCTCTGGTCTGGCAGCGAAAAACATCGCCGAATCAAAAATTGATGAAGTGATCATCACTGACTCAATTCCGCTGACCGATGAAATCAAGGCTGTTGGTAAAGTGAAGCAACTGACGCTGGCACCTATGCTGGCTGAAGCGATCCGCCGTATCAGCAATGAAGAATCTATCTCTGCCATGTTTGAACATTGATTCAGATCTTGCAGAGTAAAAAGCCTCCCTTGTGGAGGCTTTTTTATTAGTGACATTTTGTTTCTTAGTGACGCAGTCCGGTGCCTTTCTTCACCAAATGCCAGCATACGGCATACAACACCACGATAAACAATGAGACCACCGAATAAGACATCCACATCGGTACATCTGAAATACCGATAAAACCATAGCGAAAGCCGTTAATCATATAGATGATCGGATTAACATGCGAAGCCGCCTGCCAGAACGGTGGTAACAATTCGATCGAGTAAAACACCCCGCCCAGATAGGTCAGCGGTGTCAGAACAAACGTTGGAATAATACTGATGTCATCAAAGCTTTTCGCAAAAATGGCATTCAATAACCCACCTAACGAAAACAGCGTCGCAGTTAATACCAGCATAAAGAACACGCTGATCGGATCATGCACCTGCAACGGCACAAAAAAGAGCGAAACGGCCGTGACAATAGCGCCAACACATAATCCGCGGGCCACACCACCAGCAACAAAGCCCCAGATGATCAGATAATTTGGTACCGGTGCCACCAGCAGCTCTTCGATATTGCGCTGGAACTTGGCACTGTAAAATGACGATGACACATTGGAATAGGAGTTCGTGATCACCGACATCATGATCAGGCCCGGCACAATAAATTGCATATAGCTGACGCCATGCATCGCGCCAATCCGACTACCAATCAGATTACCGAAGATGACAAAATAAAGTGTCATGGTGATAGCGGGAGGCACCAGCGTTTGTACCCAGATCCGAGTAAAACGATTGATCTCCTTCCGGACCAAACTCTGGAATGCAATCCAATAGACGGTGCGATTCATGCCTGACGTCCTTTCTCTACTAATGAAACAAACAACTCTTCTAAACGGTTCGCTTTGTTACGCATGCTCAATACTTTCACCTGCTGCTGATTCAGCTGTTCAAAGACACCATTCAAGCCATCACTTTTCTGAATTTCCACTTCCAGCGACTGTTCACCAACCGGATGTGATTTAAAACCCTTCAATTGCACGCTGGCCGCAGAACGATCCAAATCCAAATAGAAGGTTTCGACCTGCAGCTTGCTCAATAAATGGCGCATACTCGTATTTTCAACAATTCGCCCCTGATCGATGATGCCGATATTCCGACAAAGCATTTCTGCTTCTTCCAGATAATGTGTCGTCAGAATGATGGTGACGCCTTCTGCATTTAAATTTTTCAGAAATGACCACATGGAGCGGCGGATTTCAATATCTACACCCGCCGTTGGTTCATCCAGAATCAACAGTCTGGGTTGGTGCATCAACGCTCGGGCAATCATCAGGCGACGTTTCATCCCGCCAGACAGTGTCCGGGCCTGTTTATCGCGTTTTTCCCACAGATCCAGTTCTTTCAGATATTTTTCCGCGCGGGCTTCCGCTACTTTGCGTGGGACACCGTAGAACCCCGCCTGCTGCACCACGATTTGTTCCACTTTCTCGAACTGGCTGAAATTAAATTCCTGCGGAACTAGCCCAATCTGGGATTTGGCTTCTTCCAGGTGAGTATCGATGTCATAACCAAATACGCGGACTGAACCGGACGTTTTGTTGACCAATGAACTGATGATACCGATTGTGGTGGATTTACCTGCGCCATTAGGCCCGAGCAAGGCATAAAAATCACCTTCATCTACCGCGAGATCGATCCCTTTCAGGGCCTCGACACCACCCTGATAGGTTTTGCGTAACTGCTGAATATCAATAGCAAGCATGTTGTCAGAATTCTTCATATTAGAGGGCTGGAATGCACTAAGCAGATTATACGATTATAACCTGATCAGGATCATTCCGGTATCAACCAAAGATGGAATCAAAAGGAACTTTATTGCTGCAAGGATAGCCAAATTTTGTTAATTCGATCGCATTTGCTAAAACGGTTTAGCGAGTTTAGTTGTTTAGCTAAACCGTTTTAGTAAACTTAACATCAAGCAATAAGTGAGGATTTATCATGACAAATCGGGTTTGGGTTTTAGGTGATGCTGTGGTTGATCTGATTCCTGATGGAGAACAGCATTATTTGAAATGTCCCGGTGGTGCTCCTGCCAATGTCGCTGTTGGTGTCGCCCGTCTCGGTGGCAACAGTGCCTTTATTGGCCGGGTGGGTACCGACCCATTTGGTAAATTCCTGTCTTCTGTTTTACAAAAAGAGCAGGTCTGTGTCTCACAGCTGCATTTTGATCCAACCCATCACACATCAACGGTGTTGGTCGATTTGGATGATCAGGGAGAACGCAGTTTCACGTTCTTAGTTCAGCCCAGTGCTGACCTGATGTTACAGAATGAAGACCTGCCCGAGTTTGCGACCGGCGAATGGCTGCATTTCTGTTCCATCGCCTTGCTGCAGGAACCCAGCCGTTCCGCTTGTCGCACTGCGATTGACAAGATCCATCAGGCGGGTGGGTTGTTTAGTTTTGATCCCAATATTCGTCTGGATTTGTGGACGGATGAACAGACATTGAAAGTGCAGTTACACCGGGTATTGCAATATGCCGATATGGTGAAACTGTCGATTGAGGAGTTGGCTTTTCTGACCGGTAGTTCAGATCTTGAAGTGGGGGTGCGTCAGCTACAGTCCACCTTCTCCATTCCACTCATCTTAGTTACCCTGGGTGCAGATGGTGTATTTGTCACATACCAGAACGAATCATGGCTACAAGCATCAGCCAAAGTCCAAGTTGTAGACACCACAGGGGCAGGTGATGCGTTCGTATCGGGTATGTTAGCCGGATTGGCGGCCTGTGGCACAAGCCAGTGGCCAGATCGCGAACGGTTGCAGCAGATTATTAAACAAGCACAAATTTGTGGTGCACTGGCAACGACCGCCCGAGGAGCAATGACCGCATTGCCCACGATGCAACAAGTTGCAAAAATGCTGAGTTGAGCATTGCGTTGAGAGTAAAGAGTTCCTGAGAGAGAGTGTGCGTCCCAGTCTGGTTTCACCCCTACAGCAAAACAGACAAGGCCGCACGATATCACCCCAAAGCCTGCTGTTGTGAAACAGCATCGGTTAGTGTCATCACGGATTGAGCTCCCGTGATGACATTTTAACCGGTTACATCCATTAAAGAGGAAAATCATGAATGTAACTTCTGTAGCAAATGAGCTGATCCCATTACTGGGTGGCAAAGAGAATATCGTCAGTGCGGCCCACTGCGCAACCCGTTTGCGCCTGGTTTTGCAAGATGATGCAAAAATAAATAAAAGTGCCCTGGAACAAGTTGACGGGGTAAAAGGTTGTTTCAGTAATGCGGGGCAAATACAGATCATTTTTGGTACTGGCATTGTCAACAAGGTGTATGCCGCATTTATTGATGTTGCCGGTATCAGCCAAGCCAGTGAAAGTGATGTTAAAAAACTGGCGACCCAAAAACTGAATGTTGTGCAGCGCGTTGCACGTACATTATCCAATATTTTTGTGCCTATCATTCCAGCCATCGTGGCATCTGGTTTGTTGATGGGTACCTTGGGTCTGGTGCGTACTTACGGTTGGGCTAACCCGGACAGCGCGATTTTCATCATGCTGGACATGTTCAGTTCTGCTGCCTTTATCATTCTGCCTGTGCTGATCGGTTTCACTGCCGCTCGTGAATTTGGTGGTAACCCTTATCTGGGGGCGACACTGGGTGGGATCTTAACCCATCCGGCACTGACCAATGCCTGGACCGTTGGGGCTGGCTTCAAAACCATGAACTTCATGGGGATCGATGTGGCCATGATCGGTTATCAGGGTACCGTATTCCCGGTACTGATCGCGGTCTGGTTCATGAGCCATCTGGAAAAACAATTGCGTCGCGTTATTCCTGATGCACTGGACATCATCCTGACACCGTTCCTGACTGTTGTGATCACCGGTTTTGTGTCACTGCTGTTCATCGGCCCAGCGGGTCGTGGTTTAGGTCATGGCATCACGTATGTGCTGACCACCCTGTATGAACACGCTGGCTGGTTAGCAGGTCTGCTGTTCGGCGGTACTTACTCTGCCATCGTGATCACCGGTATCCATCACAGTTTCCATGCCATCGAACTGGGTCTGCTGGCTGATAAGAGCGTCGGCGTGAACTTCCTGCTGCCTATCTGGGCCATGGCTAACGTTGCTCAGGGTGGTGCATGTCTGGCGGTTTACTTCAAAACCAAAGATGCCCGTGTTAAATCAGTTGCCATCCCATCTGCGTTGTCATGTCTGCTGGGGATCACTGAAGCCGCTATCTTCGGTATCAACCTGCGTTTCGTTAAACCGTTTCTGGCTGCGCTGGCCGGTGGTGCACTGGGTGGTGCCTGGGTTGTCGCCAGCAAAGTCGGTATGACCGCTGTAGGTCTGACAGGTATCCCTGGTATTGCCATCGTACAATCCAGCTCTGTACTGAACTATCTGATTGGTATGGTGATTGCTTTCGGTGCCGCCTTCGCTATCGCTACTGTATTGCGTTACAACACGGACTCTGAATAATGTCTGAAGTTTCTTTACTGAAACAACTGGCCCGGTCTTTAATGACCGGGCAACTTATTGCCGCGACAGACCCTTACCGTCTGCACTGGCATCTTGCCCCAGTCGTTGGCTTGATGAATGATCCGAACGGATTTATCCAGTCGCATGATCGTTATCACCTGTTTTATCAATGGAACCCGCTCGCCTGTCGTCACGGGGCCAAATGGTGGGGCCATGTCAGTTCTGACGATTTAGTCCATTGGCGTCATGAGCCGGTCGCATTGCTGCCGAGTGAAGAATACGAGGTCAATGGCTGCTATTCCGGTTCCGCCGTTTTGAATGACGGTAAAATCACCCTGATTTATACCGGGAATGTTAAATACGCCAATGGCTCCCGTACGGCTTATCAATGTGTGGCAACAGAAAAAAGCGATGGTACCTATGAAAAACAAGGGCCCGTCATTCTGTTACCGGAAGGCTACACTGGCCATGTCCGTGATCCGAAAGTCTGGCAGCACGATGGCATGTGGTACATGGTGTTGGCAGCCCAGTCGCTCAATTTGAAAGGCAAGGTTCTGCTATACCGTTCTGCTGATCTACAGCAATGGGAATTACGCGGTGAAATTGCCGGCACACATCTGAATGGTCTGAAAGAATTTGGCTATATGTGGGAGTGCCCGGATCTGTTTGCGATGGGCGATCAGGATGTCTTACTCTGCTGTCCTCAGGGCCTCGCGGCGGAAAAATATCAATATCTGAATTTGTACCAATGCGGCTACTTCGTCGGTAAGCTCGATTATGAACAAACCCGTTTTCCGCATGGGGAATTCCATGAGTTGGATCTCGGCTTTGAGTTTTATGCGCCGCAAACCACACAAACAGCCGATGGTCGCAGACTGTTATTTGGCTGGCTCGGTCTGCCGGATGATAACGAACTGGCGCAACCTACCGTCCAATATGGCTGGGTGGATTGCATGACTTGCCCGCGGGAACTCACACTGCGTAATGGCATTCTCTGCCAACAACCGGTCAAAGAGTTGCAGCAACTCCGGCAAGGAAATGGCGTGGTCTGGCAAGGTGTGGCGGATGATGCACCAGAGCTCACCGCACTCAGTGCCGAACTGATGCTGAACGTAGATGCCCCTTTCTCGCTGTCATTGCGTGATAATGCCTGGTTGAACTGGGATGGCAACTGCCTGACACTGACTCGCCGTAACTGGCGTACGGAAGAGCTGGAAACCCGGTACTGGTTCGGTGCACTGCGATCGTTACAACTGTTGCTGGATAGTTCCTCACTGGAATTATTTATCAACGATGGCGAAGCCTGTATGACGGCGCGTTATTTCCCCGATCCACAAAAGCAGACTTTGCGTTTTAGTGGTCAGGGCACCCTCTCAATTCACCACTGGTTGTTGTCCGCATGCGTGATAGAATAAAAAAGCTTCCCGCTACCGGATCAGATGTGAAACAACCCAACCGAATTACGATCAGCAACATCGCAGAACTTGCAGGCGTCTCTAAGGCGACTGCAAGCTTGGTTTTGAATGGCAAAGGCGATGAATATAGGGTTTCAGAAGAAACCCAACAACGTATTTTATCGATTGCCGAAGAACATCGTTATCAGCCCAGTTTCCATGCCCGGGCACTGCGCTCTTCGCGCAGTCATACCATCGGTTTGGTGTTACCCTTCCTGACCCAATTCACGAATGCCAGCTTGGCCAAAGAGCTGGAATCACTGTTTCGTAATGCCGGCATTCAAATCATCATCGCCTGTTCCGATGAAGATCCAGAGCAGGAAAAGATCGTCGTCAATAACCTGCTACAACGCCAGGTTGATGGCCTGATTGTGATTTCCAGCAACACCAGTGACGAATCGTACAGCAAGATCCACAGCTATGTGCCTGTGGTGCAACTGGGTCGTCAAATCGGTGACTCCAATCTGCCGTTGATCATGACAGATGCCACCGGCGCAACCGCAAATCTGATCCAGATCATCGCGCAACAGCAAACAGATGAAGTTTATTATTTTGGCGGAGAGCCGATGCTTACGCCAAGCAAACAACGTCTGGAAGGTTACAAGCAGGGTTTGACGCGGGCCAATGTCAGCGTTCACAACGAATGGATACGGCAGCGGAACTATTTCTCCTACTCCGGTTATGACATGATGGAAGAGGTCTGTAATGAACTGGGCCGGCCACCGAAAGCCTTATTTACCGCTTCTTTTTCTTTGCTGGAAGGGGTGTTGCAATATCTGAATCAAAACCCGGAAATGCAATCGGGGTTGCAACATCTGGCCTGTTTTGATGATCACGAATTGCTCGATTTCATGCCATTACGCATAGATAGTATTGCACAAGACTATACCGCGCTGGCCTTCAATGCATTTACGACGCTCATGGCACTCATGGAAGATCGCCCATTGCCCTCGCCTGACAAGCAAACCAT
This sequence comes from Tolumonas lignilytica, assembly GCF_000527035.1. Lineage (NCBI taxonomy): Bacteria > Pseudomonadati > Pseudomonadota > Gammaproteobacteria > Aeromonadales > Aeromonadaceae > Tolumonas > Tolumonas lignilytica. The sequence goes on along the minus strand of NZ_AZUK01000001.1, from coordinate 2,632,085 downwards.
TCAGGCACGTATCCGCTGGCGACATCCGGAATCGCGCCGTCTGAGCAAGTTAATGGCCTCTGATTTTCTGCATCAAAAATAAAGCCACTGGCCGTGGCTTTATCGGATCTGACACGGGCGCGGTTTATTCCTGCGGGATCACTTTACCGATGAAGCGCAGATTGCGATATAACTGGGCATAGTCGATCCCGTATCCCACTACAAATTCATCCGGAATGGTAAAGCCAGTCCACTCCACCGGAACCTGAACTTCACGCCGAGCAGGTTTATTCAACAGGGTACAGATAGCCAGTGATTTCGGTTCGCGCAGACCAATGATGTCGCGGATTTTGCTTAAGGTAAAACCACTGTCGATGATGTCTTCCACAATCAGCACATCTTTCCCTTTGATCTCATCATCCAGATCCTTCAGCACCCGCACTTCACGCGATGTTGTAGTGCTGTTGCCATAGCTGGAGGCCGTCATGAAGTCGAGACTGACTGGCAGATCAATGTGACGACTCAAATCTGCCAGGAATAAGCAGGAACCACGCAATAACCCAACCAGCACCAGCTCAGAGGTTCCCTGGTAATGTTCGGTGATTTGACGCCCCAACTCGGCCACTTTAGCCTGTAATTCATCTTCCGGGATCATCACATCAATTTTGTGCTTCATCATAACGACTATCTACCTGTTGAAATTTGTTGCGGATTGCCCCGCACAATAAGAAGAAAATACGGCAATAGTTAATTATACCCTTTTTATTATCGTTAAATCTGCCAAACAGCAGGATCATTGATCCTTTTTAATTTTTAGGTCTGGAGCACGTCATTAACGTCATGAATGTTCTATAAATAAAAGGTCAATTTGACTCTAAAATTAATAATTAAATAAGTACCCGGTAGAGCTGGCGATAATAAAAAGCTGAATCGATTAACTAAGGAACATATATGTTTTCTTTTTTCCGGAATAAGTCAGCAGGAACCGTTGATAACATTGATGTGGTTCATGTCCTGCATACCAGCAGCCAGAAATTGCCGCAGGATATCTCGGACTGGTTACCGCAACAGGCGACACCTGCATTAATGATTGCTTATGTCAGCCCGCATGTGGATTTTAATCAGGTCTGCCAAACCATTACCCGTTTTTTGCAAACTTTTGCCCCCCATTGCCAGCTATTAGCGACAACAACTGCCGGTGAACTATGTCATCAGCCAGAGACAGCCTCTTCACTGTATTGTGAAACAGGCAACAGCTGGGATACCGTTATTTTGCAGTCGTTCGATAAACGCATGCTACATCAGGTGTCGATCGCCAGCGTCGCACTGAATAATGAAGATCTGAAACGTGGCGAGATTAGTGTCTCACATCATGATCGGGTCCAGCGCATTGCACAGTCGCTGTCACGCTTATCGGTTCCCTTTCCGATTGAACATCATGATACGGTTGCCCTCACCTTTCTGGATGGCCTGAGTGCTTCCGAATCGTTTTTTAGTGAAGCGGTGTATGCCAGCCGTCATTTCCCCTGCCATTTCATTGGCGGCTCTGCCGGTGGCAAATTCGATTTTAAAAATACCTATCTGTATGACGGTCAAAAAGTCGTGCAAGGCCATGCTGTGATTGCCTTCATGAAGATCAACCCGGCCTATCGCTATGCCATATTCACGTCGCATAATTTTGAAAAACAGAATGTCTCTTTTCTCATCACCGAGGCGTCGCAGGAACAACGCTGGGTTAAATCCGTCCTGACGGACGATCACCACGTCATTTCATTTATTGAGGCGTTGAAACAGCATTTTCACGTCAGCAGCAATCAGGATCTGGAACACAAGCTGGAAGACTATAGCTTCGCGATTGAGATTGAAGGACAGTTATTTATCCGCAGTATCGCCGGTTTTGACTTTGACAAAGACAGGGTTTCCTTCTTCTGCGACCTCTCGATGGGGGAGCAGTTGTATCTGGTCAAACGCCAGGATTTAGTGCAGTGCACCGATAAGGATTTCCGCAACTTCATGACCACTAAATCACGCGCCAAACCTGTTGGTGGTATTCTGAATGACTGTATTTTGCGTCGGTTGCATAACCAGCAAAGCCTGGCTCAGGTACGCAGCTTTGACTCTATCCCGACAGCGGGGTTCTCGACGTTTGGTGAGCTTTATGGGGTGAACATAAACCAGACCCTGACCGCGCTGTTTTTCTTCCGGCTGGAAAGTCAGGATACGACCTTTTACGATGATTCCGTCAATCTGTTTCCAATACTGTATGCTCAATTTCAAAACTATAGCCTGCAACGTCAGCTCAAACAAATTGATATTGTCAGCAAGATCCGCAAAGAAGTGATCCAGCAACTGGAACATTATCGCGCACTGATGCCAGAACTCACCTCTCGGTTGGGTGATATTGAACATAACGTGCAGGACATCAGTAAGCAGGTATTACAGTTGGGTCATTCGTTATCCACGCACCTGAATCAGCTGGACACGTTACTCCAGCTGAACAACAGCATTCAGCCCAAAACCGTGACGCTGAACAGCAGTACCGAAAATATCAAAGAAATTCTGGACGTGATCAACAAAATTGCTGATCAGACTAATTTGCTGGCACTGAATGCCGCGATTGAAGCAGCCCGCGCAGGTGAACATGGCCGAGGATTTGCTGTTGTTGCCGAAGAAGTCCGCAAACTGGCGCAAATTACGCAAGAATCCCTGCAGAAAACAAATGACTCCATTCGTGGTCTGGTCGTGAATGTCGGTGATATTTCTGAGCTGATTGGACAGAACAGCTCCAGTGGGGATGAATTTGCTCGCAGTACGAATCATTTCAACTCCCGACTGGCAGAAGTATCGGATGATATCCAGAAAGCCAGCGATGCGATTGTTTATGCCGTCTCAGCATTACGCAACGCCAGTACGCACGCGGAGAGAGTGAATGAACGGATGAAGACGCTGGATAAACTGACCGATATGCTGGATTAATCTTGTGATAAAAAAACAGCCGCAGATGCGGCTGTTTTGATATGACAGAATCATTAACTCCGGCTGAGATAATCCGCCTGACCAATCCATTTGTAGCTGGTCAGTTCAGTTAATCCCATTGGTCCGCGCGCGTGCAGCTTCTGTGTAGAAACCGCAACTTCAGCGCCTAAGCCAAACTGGGCGCCATCGGTAAAACGCGTGGATGCGTTCACATACACCGCTGCAGAACCAGCCGCATTGATGAAGTATTCTGCATTTTTCAGATCGTTGGTCAGAATGGCATCAGAGTGGCAAGCATCATGTTCATGCAGATGCGCAATCGCCGCTTTCACATCCGGCACCACTTTGACACCGAGCGTCAGGCTCAGCCATTCGGTATCAAAATCTTCCGCACCGGCTTCGCGTAAACGTTCAGCACCAGCCGCTTGCAGCAACAGATAGGCTTGTGGCTCTGCCACCAGCGTCACATTCTGTTGATTCATTCGAGTCACTAATACCGGTACGATCTGCGCTGCAATTTTTTCATTCAGCAGCAGTGTATCCAACGCATTACAGGCTGAAGGACGTTGCACCTTGGCATTATCAATCACCCCAATGGCCCGCTCCAGATCCGCACTTTCATCGACATACAGATGACTGACACCGAACCCACCGATAATGACCGGGATCGTGCTCTGATCCTTACACAGGCGATGCAGATTCGCGCCACCGCGTGGGATGATCATATCCACATACTGATCCATCACCAGCAACTCGCTGACCAGGGCCCGATCCGGGCTTTCGATATATTGTACCGATGCCGCAGGCAAGCCGCTCTTGGCTAACGCAGCCTGAATGACTTTGACCAGTGCCATATTGGAATTAAACGTCTCACGGCCGCCACGCAGAATGCTGGCATTGCCTGTTTTCAGACACAGGGCTGCGATATCAATCGTGACATTCGGGCGGGCTTCATAAATCACGCCAATCACGCCAATCGGTACACGACGACGCGACAGACGCATGCCATTTTCCAGCATACGGCTATCAATTTCTGACCCCACCGGATCATCCAGCATCACGACTTTGCGCACATCCGCCACGATCCCGGCCAGACGAGATTCATTCATTAACAAACGATCCAGCATGGCATCGGTCAGTCCGGCGGCGCGACCAGCTTCAATATCGATCGCATTGGCAGCTAAAATCGATGCCTGTTGCAGTTCCAGCTCATCGGCCATCGCCAGCAATGCCTGGTTTTTACGTGCCGTTGCGGCTACAGCCAACTCAAATGAGGCTTCACGGGCTGCTTTGCCCATTGCTAATAAACTCATGCTTCTATCCTCTTACAGCAATACCATGTCATCACGATGGATTGCCACCGGACCATAGCCATAACCTAAACAGGCTTCAATTTCATCGGAATGATGACCACGTACACGCTCTAATTCATCTGCCGTATAACGGGTGATCCCGCGGGCCAGCTCTTTTCCTTCCGGCGTGATAATGCGAACCGCCTCACCACGACCAAACTCGCCGCTGATTTGAGTGATCCCCTTCGGCAGCAGGCTGGAGCCTTTTTCATAGACCGCTTTTACTGCCCCGGCATCGATGTGTATTTCGCCGTGCGATTGCGGCCCGGCCAGTATCCAGCTTTTGCGTCCTTCCAGCGGATTGGACTGCGCTTTAAACCGAGTGCCGACTTTTTCATTGTTCGCCAGACGCCCGACCACTTCCGGGGTCTTGCCACTGGCAATCACGACCTCAATGCCGGAACGGCAGGCAATATCCGCAGCCTGCAGCTTGGTCGACATACCGCCCGTCCCCAAACCACTGATGCTATCGCCGGCCAGACTCCGTAATTGATCGGTAATTTCGGTGACTTCCTCAATCAGTGTCGCCTCTGGATTAGTACGCGGATCAGCCGTAAACAGACCTTTCTGATCGGTCAGCAGAATTAATAAATCGGCATCGGCCAGAATCGCGGCCCGCGCCGACAGGTTGTCATTATCACCGACCTTAATCTCGGCAATCGCGACGGCATCATTTTCGTTGATCACAGGAATAATGCGGTTATGCAGCAACGTCTGCAAAGTGTCACGCGCGTTCAGGTAGCGTTCACGATCTTCCAGATCGGCACGAGTCAGCAATAACTGGCCGATCTGCAGCCCGTAAATACTGAACAAGTTCTGCCAGACCTGCATCAGGTGACATTGTCCCACCGCCGCCAGCATCTGCTTATTGGGCATGGTGGGGGGAAGATCGGGGTAACCCAACTTCTCGCGACCTGCGGCGATGGCGCCGGAAGTCACAACCACAACTTGATGCCCGTGACGATGCAAGGCAGCACACTGACGTACCAGCTCAACCATATGAGCCTGATCCAATTTACGTGTGCCGCCGGTAAGAATGCTGGTGCCCAGCTTGACGACGATGGTTTTGCTTTTCATTGCTGCGATAACCCTCCATGAAGGGTTTCTTTATACCGAGGCTAACCGCCCCCTGCAACGGAATTTCACAGCAATTTTATACGTTCCGTAGATCCGAGATTAAAATGCAAACGCAACCACTCGCCAATTTCACTCATCATCCGATTCATTTGCTCTTTGACCGGCTCTTTATCCAGCACAACGGCTTTACCATTCAGGCTGGATGAGGCCAGCAAACGGATGTCTGCCTCTGGACAAATGAAGTCTCTGCGATGCCCCATACTGAGAATGGGAACGCGTGTTTTGGTGACGCCCGCCAACCCTTGTCGTTTCAATGAAAAGACCTGACATTTTTTCTGTAATTCTTCCCAGTCGGCAGCATCCATATTCAGTCGGTTCGCCAGACTGGCCCGCATCATCGGCGGAGACAGGGCAAATTGGGTCGGATCGGTAAAGTAGTTGTGCATGCCGGGGCCAATGCACACCACGGCCTTCATCCGTAACTGTTCCAGATAGGCGAGCCGCACCGCAACGTTGCCACCCAGACGAAACCCCACCATGCCGATGCGCTGATCATCCACCCACGGTACGTCTTTCAAATATTGCAATACGGCCTGATGCAGACGGCTGGAGTCTTCAACCAACGGCCATTGACTGGAATAGCCGCAGCCGGGCAGATCCAGTGACAACATGCCGATACCGAGCGGAGCCAGTACGTTTTTAAACAGCAGAATGAAGTCGAGTTGCAGGCTGTCGATGGCCCCTGTGACCATCACCAAAGGCACCGGATGATCGTCATGAGGCAGATGCAGATAGCCTTTGATTTCTTTACCACGGAACGGAACTTTTAACTCTTTCAATGGCACCGGCAGCAAATGGCCGCCTTCCCGATAGGCAATATTGGCCATGACCTGGGCTTGCTCGGCCAACTCATCCCCTTTTAGATGGGGGTAACTGGCAATCGAGTAGTAACGGGCCGCCATGAAATACTCTTTCCGAGCCAGACGAGGTTGCCCGGCATCTTCAGCCTCTTTGGCTTTGCGGTTATGCAGCCCGGCCAGCTGACTCCATTCATAACACCAGTTTCCCGGTACAAAGCCCTGTACGGTATCCAGTTGCTGCGGATTAGTCCTGACACCATCACTGGTTGCGATACGAGCCAGCACATCCTCCATTTCGATCATGTCGGCACCCTGCCAGATCCAGAATGCGCGACGCAGTATGCGAAACCAGGATGGCGTGCATAAGCCGTCGATCAGAAATTGCTCCTGGGGTTCACAAGGTAGTGAGGAGCCGGAATTGGAAACCGTGGAGGTTTCGTGGACTTTAAATGGTTTAACCTTGTTAAACAGCGTTTCGCTCAGGTTTTTTTCAGATGGTGCAGACATATCCACTCCGCATGTGGTTTTTTATATTGTCGCACTATCGCTGCAAAAATGAAAAATCGGAGTTGTGAAAAAGAGAAACCGGCATTGAAAAAAAGAAGGCTTCCGATGGAAGCCTTCTTTTTTACTAATTTTCTTCGCAGATTGGCGGCACAAAGCAATGCACCATATCCCATGGTTGTTCGATCCAAGTATCTTGTGGAATAGATACTTCAAAATCATCAACCAGATGTTCACCTTTCGGTTTGGCAAAAACGGTCACCAGTTTTGCCTTGGGATACATCTCTTTCAGCACGCGGGCAGTATTCCCACTGTCAACCAGATCGTCCACGATCAGGAAGCCTTCACCATCCCCATCAATACGTTTCAATACATTCAGGTCGCCCTGATTATCATGCTCGTAGCTGGAAATACAGATAGTATCAACAAAACGGATACCCAGTTCACGCGCCATAATGGCAGCCGGAACCAGACCACCACGGCTAACCGCTAAAATGCCTTTCCATTGGCTTGCTGGAAGCTGACGACGAGATAAACGGCGCGCTTCACGATGCAGATTTTCCCACGAAACATAAAACTTTTTGCTCATAAACTAACCTATTGGGGATGTAAAAACGGTTAACTCGTTAGCTTACCAGAGCTGTTGCCAATAAATAGTATTTTTCATCGGTTTTATGTGTTCATGCGTGTTAGCTAACCATTCTGCTGAGATTTAGCTGATAAAGGGGTTCCGCAGGCGGCGTCAGAATACCGCGGGAACGGGCATAGTTGATGAAGGCATCGGAGATAATCAGCCCCAGTAATTCCGGTTCTGAACGCTGCTCTAGTAATGCATGATAGCCCTCTTTGCCCATGGCGGTATAACTGGTGGTGATCAGACGATAATCACGCTGTTCATCAAATAGCTGCCATTGGCCCTGCCGGTCTTTCACATGCAGCTGCCGCACCCGCTGCCCTCTTGGTGCATCGGCATGGTAGCTGTAGCGTAAATTGGCCGGATAAGGAAAGCTGCCACTGCCGCCGAGTTCCAGCGCATTCACAATAGCCCCTTCTAGGGCTTGCCGCAGTTGCCCGCCTCGCACGTCAAAATGGCTGATGGTGCTGGCAAAAGGCAATAACCGCCCGGCTAACTCGGCCGCACTGACCGGCCCCGGCGGCAGCGAAATGCGGGCACCGCCAGCATTAAATATGGCCACATCGACCTCAATGCCCATCTCATGCGCCTGAAACAGCATAGCTTCGGCCACCAATGGCGCGACCTGACTGCCACCCCGTTCATCTGGGATCCGGACATGGCGCAGCCCCCGCGGTAAGGAAACGACCTGATCGCTGGCATAGCGATGCAGTTTGGAGCGGTACTGGCGGGCAATCGTACGTTCCATCGCCGCATCCGGCGCGACCATTCTGACGCGGGGATGCTGACGTAAAAAACGTCGCACCATGCGTTGTTGCAGAGGAAACAGTCGGTCGCCATGTTGCGATAGCAAGGTGGCATCATCACTGGTCAGTAGCACATTACCGCCCTCTTCGATGCGCATTTTGCCATCCGCCAGCAGCGCAATGTTGGCCAACCCCACCATCAGTGCGTTATATCCGGCCTGTACTACCAGCGTTTGATTGATGCGTTCACCGTAAGTCAGCCCTTCCGCTAACCCCATCGCGCTGAAATCCCCCTGCAGGGTGTGAGTGTGCCCGCCGACAATCAGTGAGATGCCGTCAACCTCCTGAGCCAGCCTGCAATCCCGCGGATACCCCAGATGACTGAGCAGGATAATGTGTTCAATTCCTTCCGCATGGATCTGCTGGATAACGGCCCGCGCAGTTTCGATGACCGGCAGAAATTGAGAATCACCATCCGGCGCGGCGATATCCGGCATGTTGTCCAGCACCAAGCCAAATACTGCGACCGGGATATCATTCATCCATTTCACAATGTAGGGCTTCGGATGTGCCGGGTTTTGCCAGCTCACCATCAGCGGATGATCCTGCATACGGGTCGGTTTGTCTTTGGCCTCACCAGCCAGATCCCAGTTTGCGGCCAGTAATGGGAAACGGATCTGACGCAGAAAATTGGCCAGGGGGGCATTGCCGGTATCCAATTCGTGATTACCCACCACCATGGCATCAACACCCAGTTGATTCAGTAAACTGGCGTTGGCCTGCCCTTTAAAGCAGGAGAAATAGAGGGTGCCCTGAAAGCTGTCGCCGGCATCCAGCAGTAAAAAAGGCATGTGCTCTTGGATCGCCCGCTGGCGCGCTCGCTTGAGAAAGCCAGCTAAACGAGGAAAACCGCCACAATGCAGACGAATATCGGTATGTCCTTCCGGTAAGGCTAACCGCAGCGGTAAAGCGGTTTCATCAAAATGCGAGTGTGTATCGTTGATATGCGCCAGATAGAAGCGCCCTAATAATGCAGACATGCAGGCTCCGTAACGACACTGAATGTTACAGGAGGTCAGGTTATACACCCAACCCCTCCTGTCGGGCAATGACAAACTGTTCTTCTGTGTCACGCTGCCCGGCAAAGATGACAATAGAATGACTAATCGCTAAAAAGCGGTGATCACACTTTATCTTTGAATATACGCAGGACTTTTCACTTTGGATCGCTGTTGTGACTTCTGTCAGGTCGGCTTTCATGGCATCATTTTCCGGTTTTCAGTTAAAGCACAAGGTCGCTCACCATGGCGCTGTTTTCCTATATTTTTATCACGGTCTGGTTCTGCTTCTGGGTCGGCCTCATGTATAACCAGCCGCATCGATCGCAGAAACAGAAAATCGTCTGGATCGCCGGTTGGTCATTGGCGGCCATCGCCGTCAATCAGTTTATCAATCGTGGCGTCATTCACTGGCTGCCTGAAACGGTTGATCCCATGCAACATGCTTATTATGTGATGTATCTGTTCAGTGCCAGCTCGCTGATCACAGGTCTGATCCTCTTTGTCGGATTACTGTTTTTCCGTCGTTCCACCAAATAATCGCCCCTAATTATTCTGCGCAGCCGTTGGTTGCGCTCCTATTGTTATGCAGGAGAAATGCGTCATGAGTGAATTACTGCAACTCACGCCTTCACATCTGTGGTTCTTTTTCGATAAGTTTTGCCAAATCCCGCGTCCGTCGAAGCATGAAGCCGCCCTGAGCCAATGGATCCAGGATTGGGCTAAAACCCAAGGCATCAGTGTCAAAGTTGATCCGGCAGGTAATTTGATACTGAAAAAACCAGCCACGCCCGGTTTTGAACAGCGGAAAAGCGTGATCCTCCAGGCGCACATCGATATGGTGCCGCAGGCCAATGCCGACACGGCTCATGATTTCACCAAAGATCCGATCCAGGCTTATGTCGATGGTGAATGGGTACGCGCCCGTGGCACCACTTTGGGCGCCGACAATGGTATCGGGGCCGCAGCCTGTTTAGCGGTGCTGGCCGATGATTCTGTCCAGCACGGCCCGTTAGAAGTGCTGCTGACGGTCGATGAAGAAGCCGGTATGGGCGGCGCATTCGGCTTACAGGCCGGCTGGCTGGACGGCGAAATTCTGCTGAACACCGATTCCGAACAGGATGCCGAAGCCTATATGGGCTGTGCCGGTGGTGTGGATGCCAACATTCGTTTCGCCATGCAACGCGAAACAGCCCCGCTGCACTATCAGGCGTTTCGCATTCAACTGAAAGGGCTGCGTGGCGGACACTCCGGCGTCAACATTCATCAGGATCGGGGCAACGCCAACAAACTGCTCAGTCGCTTGCTGCTGGATTTGCAGGCCGAATCGATCCATCTGGCCAGCCTCAGTGGTGGCACATTACGCAATGCGATCCCCCGCGAGGCGGAGGCCCTGATCCTGGTCGAGCCCGCCCGTGTGGATGCCGTGCTGGCATTGGTGGCGGAACGGACACAGGTGTTACAAAACGAATTGAAGGAAGTCGACAGTCACCTGCAAATCGTGATGACTCCGGCTGAATCACCGGCCGACTGTTTCAGCGCCGCTGACCAGCGCCGTCTGTTGCAGTTGCTGGTCGCCTGCCCGAATGGCGTGATCCGTATGAGTCACGCTATTGAAGGAGTGGTGGAAACCTCAACCAATCTGGGGGTGATCCAAACCCGGGCCGAGGGGGTCTATATTCAATGTCTGATCCGTTCGCTGAATGATGAAGGGCGCCATTATGTGCAGCAGATGACCGCCTCGCTATGTGCGCTGGCCGGTGTCGATTGCCAGTTTGATGGCGCCTATCCGGGCTGGGCTCCGAACCCCGATTCACCAGCACTGGCGCTGTTGCGACAGAAACATGAAGAACTGTTTGGCGAGTTACCCAAACTGATGGTGATCCATGCCGGTCTGGAGTGTGGCTTGTTCAAGGCACAATATCCGCACTGGGATATGGTCTCCTTTGGCCCGACCATTCAGGGAGCTCATTCACCGGATGAACGGGTGCATATTCCGGCCGTCGCGCGGTTCTGGCAATTGCTGGTTGCCATGCTGGCCGCCATTCCCAACAAGTAATCCCCGCTCACCACATGCCGTCTGCACTGGCGGCATGTGGTTCTCTCCTGTAATCCGTTATTGCAAATCTAAGGGAAGCTGCAAGGTATTGCTGGCAGCCGGTAATCCGATATTGATGCCAACCAGTCGTACCGGTTTGCCTCCGCCGCGCAGCCAGGCCTCATGCAGTAATTCATCGAACAAATGCGGAGAGAACGCACTGACGGAACGTTCCACCGTCGTCTGCTGAAAATCGGCAAATTTAATTTTCACGCCCTGCCGGGCAATTTGTCCCTGCCACTCCCGGCGTTGCAGCCGTTTGGATAGCTCATTCAGTAAGTCTGGCAACATGGCATGCCCTTGTTCCTCATGCACAATGTCGGTCGCAAAGGTCGTTTCGACACCGACTGACTTGCGCTCACGCGAGGTCTGCAAGGGGCGCTCATCAATGCCATAAGCCCGTTCTAGCAGCATCAGCCCGGTTTTGCCCAGCAGATACAATAATTGTCGCCGCGGAAATTGCTGCACATCCGCACAGGTATGTAGCCCTAATTGTGAAAGGCGCTCCGCTGTTTTTCCTCCGATGCCGGGGATCCGCGATAATGCCAGTTGCTGTATAAATTGCGGCACCTCTGCCGGAGACAACACAAATAAACCGTCGGGCTTGTTTTGTTCAGAGGCGATCTTGGCGAGAAATTTATTGGGGGCCACCCCTGCCGATGCCGTCAGCTGGAGTTCCTGCAAAATATCTGCACGAATGGCTTCGGCTATCCGGGTCGCACTGCCCTGAAACAGCGGGCTGTCGGACACATCCAGATAGGCTTCATCAATCGACACCGGCTCGATAATTGGACTATAACGGGCGAAGATCTGCATCACCTGACGCGATACGGCACTGTATACCGACATGCGCCCCGGTAATAACACCAGCCGCGGGCATAAGCGGAAAGCATGTGCGGTGGCCATGGCCGAACGCACCCCATAACGTCGGGCGACATAGTTACAGGTGGCGATCACGCCACGACGTTCCGCCGGGCTGCCGATCGCTAACGGCAGAGAGACCAGTGCCGGATTGTCGCGCATCTCTACTGCCGCAAAAAAGCAGTCCATATCGACGTGGATAATTTTTCTCATAGAAATACTGTACATAAAAACAGTATTTCTAAGTTTATCCTGCCAGCCGACGGACTGCAAGTCAGAGGATCAAGCGACCTCGTGCCCTTGAGACGCTTCCCAGATCTGGAACCATTGCTCGCGCGTCAGGCTCAGTTCCTTGGCGGCCACGGCAGCTCGCACCCGATCGATATTGCCAGAGCCAATAATAGGTAATGGCTGGCATGGCAGTTTCAGCAACCAAGCGTAAATCACCTGATCCAAACCGGCACCGCCCAGCTCTTCGCTGATGTTGCTCAATACCGTGCGTAAACGATGCGCCTGTTCCGTTTGTGATGTGAAGATCGCACCTCCGCCCAAGGCAGACCAGATCATGGGGCGGATCCGCTTCATCTGCATTTGATCCAGCGTGCCATCATGCAGCGCAAACAGATTGATCGGGTTGACCTCCACCTGATTCGTCACCAACGAAAAATCCAGGCGGGATTGCAATAAGTCAAACTGATAAGGCGTGAAATTGGAAACACCGAAATGGCGAACTTTACCGCTGGCCTGCAGACGGGTAAATGCCTCAGCCACCTCATCGGCATTCATCAACGGGTCAGGACGATGGATCAGCAACAGATCCAGGTAGTCTGTTCCCAGATGCGTCAACGAGGCTTCAACCGAGGCCACAATGTGCGCGGCAGAGGTGTCATAATGCTTCACGGTGCGCTGCGGATATTTATCGGACAGCAATTTGATATCACATTTGCTGACGATCTCCAGCTGCTGACGCAGAGCTGGTTCCAGCGCCAGCGCCTCGCCAAACAGTTGTTCGCAACTGTAATTGCCATAAATATCGGCATGGTCAATCGATGTAATGCCCAGTTCGAGGTGTTGTTTCAAAAAATCCAGCCGCTGAACGGGTGACATCTGCCAGTCAGCCAGTCGCCAGTAGCCTTGAATAAATTCGGATAACTGAAAGCCGTTCGGTGCTGCTTCTACACGTGAAATCATGAATCTTTCCGCCTGTTTTTGTTGTAATACTTTGTTGTAATGATCGCATGCTAAAGAGGTCGGCTTCCGACTACAATGCAGCATCACTCTTTTCACGAACTAAGGTACGAATTTATGAGCTTTGCCGCACGGTTAGCCGAACTCATTGGTGAAGAAAGTATCAGCGGATTTGCCCGTCGCGTCGATTTGAACGAGGCCTTGATCCGTAAATATTTAAAAGGCAGTGAGCCCGGTCTGCTGAAAGCCAATCAAATTGCCATGCGCGCCAATTGTTCGCTGGAGTATTTATCCACCGGATGCGGTTACCTTTACCGTCAGGCGGAGGTCGTTGATGCCGAGGCATTGAAGATGAGTTATGAAGAAGTCATGAATAAACCCATCACCGACAGCGAATTAGAAAAATTGGTCGCCATGGTTTCCGGTTATCAGTTTTTACGTTCGCATAAACGGCCGGATGGTTTTCTGGATCAGGACGGTATGCGTCAGTTTCTCAATCTGGCGAAACAGGTCACGCCTGAAAAATCGGGCAACTAGGAATAATGTAGAAAACAGGGAGCTTAAAGCCCCCTGTCGGATGGTTTTATTTCACCAGATACGGTTTAAAGGCATCGGTGTATTCGGCTTTAAACCCTTGGTCGGTTTTACTGATCAGGTACACCGCCAGATGTTGTTCTTTCGCGAATGCGAGTGCTTTTTCCGGCCCCATCACCATCAGCGCCGTATCCAGACCATCGGCCTCCAGTGCGGTCGGCGTGATCACTGTCGCCGAAACTAATTTATGCGTGATCGGTTTGCCCGTGACCGGGTCGATAATGTGGGAATAGCGTTTGCCATCCAGTTCATAATAATTCCGATAACTGCCGGAGGTACTGATAGCCCGGCCATCCGGTTGCACAATCGCCTGTACCTCTTCAATTTCATCGGTCGGTTTCTGGATCGCCAGACGCCACGGTTCACCTTTCGCATTGAGCCCCCGGCTGCGGGACGCACCGGCAATTTCAACCAGATAATTGTGTACGCCACGGGATTCCAGGAAATCAGCCACCTTATCGGCCCCAAATCCTTCACCGACGGTCGACAGGTCAACGTACATATCCGGCTGATCTTTACGCATCGTGGCGTGGTCAGAACTCACATCCACATGCAAACGCTTGATCCCCACCTTGACTCGGGCGGCGGCAATCTGTGCATCGGTCGGGGTTTTAATCGGCCGTTTGTCAGGTCCGAACCCCCACAGATTCACCAAAGGCCCCACGGTAACATCCAACACGCCATGTGTACGTTCACCTACCCGAACGCTGCTGATTACAATGTCGGCCATGTCTTGGGAAATGGGGAACGGCTGTGTCGAGTTAAATTGATTGAATTTGGATAATGACGAGTTTGGATCGTATGTCGAAATTTCATCATTGTAGTGTTTCAACAAACCGTCGACCTGCGACTGTAATGCCTGTTCACCACCAGGAAAATCACCCACCACCTTCACGCCATAGAAAGTGCCCATCGTGCGGCCGTGTATTTCCAGCATCGGTCGTTCTGTTGGCGGTTTGTCACATCCCCACAACAAGGTCAGTGCGAATATGATAATTGCACGTTTATTCAACGACATACTACTCCTCCTGCCGTCCGTTAATTTTAATGTCCGGCGCACTGGGTTGATTCAGGTAATTGTTCGCCTCGCGCCAGCCACTCTGTTGGGGTGTACGTATGTAACGCCAGCGCATGTACGCCATTTTGCAAGGCTTGCGCCAACAACGCATTGACTCGGCGATGACGCGCAATCAGACGTTCACCATCAAAAACCGTGCTGACAACCACCACTTTGAAGTGACTTTCCGCATCTGGGCTGCTGGAACGATGCAAATAGCTTTCGTTTGTTACAGACAACCAGTCGGGTTTCAACCCCTGTTGTAAGGTTTGTTCAATAAATTGTTGAATTGACATAGTTATCCTCCGAAAAGAGTTTAAAGCGCAACAGCATAACGATTACACCACGACAAACAACCCGACAGAGAACAAGGTTATAGTCAACCGGTGTCATGGCTGAAATTCTACGGATGACCCAGCTTGTTGATAACACTTATCAACACTTACAAATCTTAACGATCATTATTTAATCTTTGCACCCTGTTGGCTGGTTGGGTGGATCCGTTGCTCGTTATAGTGATCACACTCAATTTGGGTCAACATTGCCTGCTTAGTGACGATGCTGACCATTAGCTCGACCGATCGTCATTATGCTCACAACACCGACTGGTTTAACCACACCAGAGCAATATCTGTTACAAGGACAATGGCTGCATGAGCAGGGTCAGCTCGCAGATGCGCAAGCCTGTTACATCAGCATACTGCAACAAAATCCTCAGCACGCAACTGCACTGCATTTATTTGGTATTTCCCTTTATCAGCAGCAGCGCTATGCCGAAGCCGCTTATCTGTTGCAACAAGCACAACAGTTATCACCCGATGACAGCGATCTGTTATCCGATCAAGGCTTGGTGTTAATGGCCAACGGAGATTACACCTCCGCTTTGGCCTGCTTTGATAAAGCCATCGCGCTGGTGCCAACGATGTGCGCCGCCTGGAATAATCGCGGCGTTGTATTGCAACATTTGCAACGACAAACCGAAGCGAATGACTGTTGGTTGCAGGTTTTACTATTCAAGCCTGATCACAAAGATGCACTGCTCAATCTCGGGCTCTCTTATCGTCAACACGATCAGGCAGCAGCAGCGCTGGAACTGTTTGGTCTGTTGCTGCAACACTACCCGACCGATGTCATCGGCTGGCGGGAAATGGCCAAAACATTGGTGCAGACCGGGTTGTATCATCAGGCGTTACATTATATTGAACAGGCACTTTTATATGCGCCGGATAGCAATGACTGTCTCACCGAACAAGGGTTGATCCTGCGCCATTTACAACGTTATGACGAGGCCTTGTCTTGTTTTGAGCGGGTCGCCGAACGCCAGCCGCAATCGGCCGATGCAGCCAATAATTGTGGCGTGATCCTCGATGACTTAAAGCGATATGACGCTGCCCAGATATGGTATCAGCAAGGGTTACAACAAGAGCCGGAACATCTGGATGCCCGCTTTAATCTTGCGGTGAGCCTGGAAAAACAGGGCAAATATGAACAATCGCTCCATCATTATCAGCAACTGACCGAACAGCACCCTGACCATGTGACCGCCTGGCACGGCATGGGAGGCATCTTCCTGCAACAACGCAAGCTCGGTCAGGCGTTGCGATGCTATCGCAAAGGGCTGATGTTATCACCGGATAATGCCGATCTCTGGCACGATTGCGCCATTGTATTGCGCGACATGCAACGGCACTGGCTCGCGTTCAGTTGCCTGTGGCGAGCCTTGCAGATCCGACCCCATTTTGCCAGCGCACTGAATACCCATGGCATGATGCTCTATGAGCTGCACCAGTTTGAAGATGCGGAAGACGATTTCCAGCAGGCACTGGCACTGGCCCCAGATATGGTGGAAATCAACTGGAACAGAGCCCATTGCCAACTGATCCAGGGCAATCTGCTGCTCGGCTGGCAATTATATGAATCGCGTTTCCAATGGCCAGTTCTGCAATCACTGCAACGCCAATGGCAGACACCACAGTGGCAAGGCGAACCCTTTCTCGCCGGGCAGACCATTTTACTCTATGCCGAACAGGGTTATGGCGACACGATCCAATTCTGTCGCTATGTGTCACTGGTGATCCAACGTGGTGCCCGCGTGATACTGGAGGTTCAACCCGCGTTATGTCGTCTGTTAGCCCAGTTACCAGGAGTAGAACAGCTCATCGCCCGGGGTGAGCCATTACCGGCACATGACTGGCAATGTTCGCTGATGAGTTTGCCGCGTGCATTTGCTACGACGCTCAACACCATCCCGAATGAACAAAGCTACCTCAAAATCGCGACAACAAAACGCAATAAGGCCCCCCTTGCGCATGTCACAGCTTTGCCGCAAATCGGCTTTGTCTATGCCGGCAACCCGCATCATCATAATGATCGCGCTCGCTCTATTCCGTTGCCCCTTTTCCAGACCTTGCTGACCTTTCCCTTCGCAGAATTTGTATGTCTGCAACATCCGGTCACACCGGCCATGAAGCATTCATTGTCGGAATTACAGGTTCGATATCCTGACCGTGCCATTCAGGATTTTATGGACACGGCCGCGATTATTGCGGAACTGGATCTGGTCATCACCGTGGATTCAGCCGTCGCACATCTGGCCGGCGCGCTGGGGAAAGAAGTCTGGATTTTGCTGGCTTATAACAATGACTGGCGCTGGCTGACAGAACGCGCCGACACGCCCTGGTATCGTTCAGCCCGCTTATTTCGCCAACCGATGCTCGGCGACTGGCAAAGCGTGATCTCTGAGGTGCAGCAGGAACTGACGCACCGCTTCAGCGAGATCCTCATGTAACCAACAGACAGACCCGATCAAGAATCGGTGAGGATCTGGCGGAATGTCAGATTGATCCGTCCGTCATGAACCCGGGCCATTTTAGGTAGTGCATGCAACCAGTGATGTTGCATGCGGCCGCCCATGACCAACAGGCTACCATTTGTCAGCTGCACGGTCTGTTTGAGTGGTTCATGTTTATGCTTCAGGCTAAACCGGCGGGTAGCGCCGAGACTCAGCGAAGCAATCAGCGGATTTTCACCCAGTTCAGGCTCATCATCACTGTGCCAGCCCATCGAGTCTTGCCCATTCCGGTAGTAATTCAGCAAGACGCCATTAAAACGAGCCCCCACAGCCTGCTCCACTTTCTGTTTTAACGGCAGAAACCAGTCAGGCCAGGCCGTCGCCGGTAATGTCAGACGGGAATAGGTGTAACTGGCTTCGCCATACCAGCAGATAAGCCTAGGCTGTAAATGAACCTGACCAAACATCCGGATCGGCAGTTGTTGCCATGCCACTCGTTGCAAGAGGCACTGATACCAGCGTTCGGCTTCGTCCGGCGACAGAAAATCGGCCTGCCAGTCTAACTCCGCATCCGGCAGCAATTGGCGTTCCAATGGCATTTTCTGCTCCGCTTGTTTGGTCTCAGAGATGATGACAGGTAGAATAGCGCCAATTTGATGAGATGGAAGCCACATGACTTTGTTGACGCTGGAAACACGCAGTTTAACGCTGCATCGTTATCCTTCTACGACCGATCCCAACCTGCAAGCCTGGGATGCGGCTGATGAATATCTGTTACGGGAACTGACCGCCGAGCAATTAAAAGCCGCCACAGAACAAGGGCCGATTCTGATCCTCAATGACAGTTTCGGCGCACTCGCCTGCGGACTGGCCGATTATCAGCCCGTCGCGATCAGCGATTCCTTCCTCAGTCAGGAGGCAACCCGGCGTAACTGGCAAAGCAACGAACTGGATGAACAGCAACTGCATTTGCAGGATGTACTGGCGCCATTACCCGAAGCTCCGTCGCTGGTGATCATTAAAGTGCCGAAAACTCTGGCGATGCTGGAATATCAGTTGTTACGTCTGCGCGATGTAGTGACGCCGCAAACGCGGATTATTGCAGCGGGCAAAGCCAAAGAGATACACAACTCCACGCTGGCGTTGTTTGAGCAAATCTTCGGTAAAACCACCACCTCGCTGGCCTGGAAAAAGGCACGATTGATTTATGCCGACGTTGAAGAGAAGGCGCCCATCGCCAACCCGTATCCGACGGTTTGGCCATTAGAGAACAGTTCTTATCAGATTACCAACCATGCCAATGTGTTTTCCCGTGCCTCGTTGGATATCGGTGCCCGCTTCATGCTGCAAAATCTGCCGAGACAGAAAAAAGGGGTGATGATCGATCTCGGTTGTGGCAATGGGGTGTTGGGCCTGATGGCACTGGAATATAACCCGGAAGCCGAATTATGTTTTCTGGATGAGTCCTTTATGGCGGTCGCTTCCAGTCAGCAAAATGTGGCGCAAAACCGTCCGCAGGATCTGGCGCGCTGTCAGTTTCGCGCCAGCCATTCGCTGAGTGGCATTGAGAGTCACAGCGTCGATCTGATCCTGTGTAATCCGCCCTTCCATCAACTGCAAACCATCACCGATGAAATTGCCTGGCAGATGTTTAAAGATGCCAAACGCTGCCTGAAACGGGGCGGCGAACTCTGGATTGTCGGCAATCGGCATTTAAATTATCACATTAAGTTAAAACGTCTGTTTGGCGGTGCAGAATGTATTGCCAGCAACAGTAAATTTGTTATTTTACGAACCATAAACCGATAGGAGCTTCCATGAAAAAGATAATGCTACTCCTCAGCGCCATCCTGTTTGTGGGTTGTGCTGCATCCTGGCCGCAAAAAGCCAATCTGAATCCGGTCGTGGATGATCAGCTGGATGGTCTCTATCAGCCAGGGATCGATATCAGCGTGGATGGTAAAGATGAACGAGCCGGTAGTCAGATCATCAAAATTGCGCTGCCTGACAGCCCGGTGACATTGGTCCCGAATCAGATCGCACCACAGCAACTGTTAGCCGAGCGTCTGCAGGATGGTTTTCTGCAACAAGGTATTGCCCGTGGTTCACAGTCCAATATTACGGTCAATGTCGTGATCGAGGAGTTACAGGCCACACTGACCAAACCCGGCCTGATGTTTAATTCCAATGCCAAAAGCCGCATTAAACTGACGATCACCAACAACGGGAATATTCTGAATAAAGAATATAACCGCTCTTCATCCCAAGACAGTGTAACCCGTCCGGATATACACGATCTTGAGGTGCTGCTGAACGAACAGCTCTCTGAGATCCTGTCTCAGGCTCTGGCTGATAATCAGATCCGCGGTGCTATTAAAGGACAATTTTAATGAAGTGTCAGACCTTGGCACTGCTGGCTGCGTTACTGCCTGGTTTCGTCTGGGCAAGCGGTCCGCGTGTAGAAATGCAAACCAATCTTGGTAACATTGTTGTTGAACTGGAAGCCGATAAGGCACCTAAAACGGTGGCTAACTTCCTGAGTTATGTCGATGACGGCAGCTACAACCATTCGCTGTTTCATCGTGTGATCCCGGGTTTCGTGGCGCAAGGTGGTGGCTATAACTCAGATTTCACGCCATTACCTACCCACAACCCGGTAGAAAACGAATCGAATAATGGTTTGTCAAACCGCCGTGGCACCTTGGCGATGGCGCGGATGAGCGATCCGAACAGTGCGACCCGCCAGTTCTATTTTAATCTGAATGACAACCTGTCATTAGACGCCAATGTGCAACCGGGATATACCGTATTCGGCACCGTGGTTTCCGGTATGGATGTACTGGAAAAAATTGCGGATGAACCCACTACGGTAGATCCAAAATTACGGGCCAGTGATGTTCCGACAGACCCTATCGTGATCACCAAGGTCACACGTCTGAATTAATAGCACGTTTTGCATGAATCAAACCGGTAGGGGAAACCTTGCCGGTTTTTTATTCCCGATTCGCCTCTGCTTGCCACGGCGCCACTTTCAGCAGCAACAACATACCGGGGATCGCCAGTACCGCACATAGCAGGAAGAAATGCTGCCACCCGAACGATTCGACCAGCCAGCCGGTACTGGCATTGAAGAAAGTACGGGGAACAGCTGCCAAGCTGGTAAATAAAGCAAATTGCGTGGCGGTATAACGAGGATCGGTTGTCCGGGCAATAAACGCGGTGAAAGCAGCAGTACCAATACCGACACCAAATGCCTCAAAACCAATTACACCCGCCAGCGCCATACGGTCGTGCCCTATTCCGGCCAGAAAATAAAATCCGAAGATCGCCAGTATCTGTACCAGCCCAAACAACCAGAGTGCACGGTTGATCCCTAAGCGCAGCATCCAGATCCCACCCAGCATGCCACCGATGACGCTCGGCCAGAGTCCGGCATGTTTTGCAATCAGACCAATCTCGGTTTTACTAAATCCAATATCCTGATAAAACGGGGTTGCCAGCGAAGTAGCCATGCTGTCACCGAGCTTATACAGAAAGATAAAGGCCAGAATGAGTAAGGCATTTTGTACACCCTGACGCTGGATAAACTCATGAAAAGGTTCAATGACCGCCTCTCGTAAAGTACGCGGTGAGCGGACAGCCACCGGCTCCTGACACAGCAGTGTCAGCATCAGCCCCGGCAACATAAACAAGGCCGTGATCGGGAAAACCCAGTGCCATGGCAAGTGATCGGCCAGAATCAATGACAATGAGCCCGGCACCAACCCGGCAATGCGATAGGCATTCACATGCACCGAATTGCCTAGCCCCAACTCCCGATCACTGAGAATTTCACGGCGATAGGCATCGAGCACGATATCTTGGCTGGCACTGAAAAAGGCAATGCCCAGCGCCAGATAGGCAATGCTCCACAAGGAGGTTTGGGGCGACAGAAACCCCATCAGACCGATCGCCAGCACTAAAGCCAACTGAGAAACCAACATCCAGCCGCGACGCCGCCCCAATCCTAAAATCGGAAAACGATCCATCAACGGCGACCAGATAAATTTCCAGGTATAGGGAAACTGTACCAGCGACAGTAAACCTATCGCCTTCAGGTCAATCTGTTCTGTTTTCAACCAGGCGGGGATCAAATTCAGCAGCAGATAAAGCGGCAGGCCAGAACTGAACCCGGTAAACACACAAATCAGCATACGGCGGGTAAACAGTTGTTGCGACCAGTGCAGTTGCGGCATGACGGCTCCCTAAAAATAAAGCCTCCGGAGGCACTTGCACTCAGGAGGCTAGGTTTTTATCGCCGGGGCATTAATCCCGGAAATTGGTAAACTGGAAGGACTGACCCAACTCAGCCTGACGAATCAACGCAATCGCTTCCTGCAAATCGTCACGCTTTTTGCCCGTTACCCGCACTTCATCACCCTGAATAGCGGTTTGCACTTTGATTTTGGCATCCTTGATCATTTTGATCAGTTTCTTGGCCACATCCGTTTCAATGCCCTGCTTCAGTTTGATCACCTGGAAGTAACGCTTACCGGAATGTTCCACCTCGCCAACATCCAGACAGTTGATATCAATACCGCGCTTGGTCACTTTGTCCCGCAGAATATCGATCATCTGTTTCAGTTGGAAATCCGCATCCGCGCCCATTTTGATCTCTTCTTTGTTCAATTCAAAGGAGGCATCAACGCCACGAAAATCAAAGCGGCTCTGGATTTCGCGGTTCGCATTTTCTACCGCGTTCTGAATTTCGTTCATCGCGACTTCAGATACAATGTCAAAAGACGGCATAGAGGATTCTCCTGATTACAAATTGCCGCTAAATTTAGCAGAAATCCGAGTCTGAATGAAGGTAATCCCCTGCTAAAGCGAGCGGATCTCGGTTAGCATCCTATTATTATTGTTAAATACGACAGCGAGTTAACCTGCTTATGCAATGGACGATCCTGGGTGCCGGAGCGATTGGCTCCTTGTTTGCCACTCATCTGCTACGCACCGGACAAGATGTGAATCTGCTGGATACCCGATGCGCCCGGCAACACGCCTCGCATCCGATGATGCTGGAACTGTTGGATGGCTCTTTCTGCATGTGTGAACTGCCCTGCATCAGTCATCAGGCTGTCTCCGACCTTACGCTGCTGTTGGTGACGACGAAAGTCTGGCAGGTGATCCCGGCGCTGGAGGCGCTGGTTGGCAAACTCCCCCATTCATGCCCGATCGTGCTGCTGCATAATGGCATGGGCCCCGAGGAATGGCTGCTGACGCACTTTCCTCAAAACCCGCTCTTAACCGGCGTCACCAGCTGCGGGGCTTTCAAAAAAGATCCCCATCACATCAAGCATACCGGCCTGGGCGAAACCTGGCTTGGCGCGCTGAATGAAGCTGGAACGCACTACCAATCACTAATCCCGCCGCTGGCAAATGCACTGGGCCATGCCGCCTGGAGTGATCAGATCCGCGAACGGCAATGGCGAAAACTGGTAGTCAACGCCATCATCAACCCGCTCACGGCCCTCTATAATCAACCCAATGGGATGTTGTCGGAGCACCAGGCTGAAGTGAACGCGCTGTGTGAAGAGTTGCATCCTTTGCTGATTGCCGAGAGTTTTACCGAGCCGGTCACGGCATGGTGTGAGGTGATTTTTAAGGTGGCAGAACAGACCGCACAGAACTATTCCTCCATGCAGCAGGATCTCGCGCATCAGCGTAAAACCGAGATTGACTATATCACCGGCTATCTGCTGCAACAGGCAGAAAAAATCGGTATTAAACTGCCACTGCATCAGGATTTATATCTTAAAATCAAAAAATTAGAGTCAACATTCACCACTTAGTGAGGATACGCTAATGAGTAAAAGAGCACTGGTAATTATCGCTCCGGGTTGCGAAGAAATTGAAACGGTGACCAGCATCGATACGCTGGTCCGGGGCAATGTCAAAGTGACGGTGGCATCCATCAATCCCAATAAACAACGGGATGTAGTCGCCTCACGCGGTGTTCATCTGGTCGCCGATCATTTACTGGAAGAGGTCGCACACGAAACATTTGATGTGCTGGTCTTACCCGGCGGTATTCCCGGCGCGGAATATTTACGTGATAACCCGTTAGTCATTGAACTTTTGAAAAAACAGCAGGCACAAGCGTTGTGGCGGGCGGCCATTTGCGCCTCTCCCGCCTTTGTACTGGCACATCATGATTTGATCGGTACGGCCAAAGTCACCGGGTATCCGGGCACACAAAGCCAACTCCCCGCAGGTCAGGTCAGTCAGGAGCGAGTTGTAATAGATAAGGCCCATAAACTCATCACTAGCCAGGGCCCGGCCACCAGCCTTGATTTTGCATTGGCCATTCTGGCTGCCTTGCAAGGACAGGAGACCGCAGACAAGGTACGGAAAGATATGCTGGGCTAGCCTCACATGACTGGTCACCCACTCATCAGCTGAGAATGCGCCGCCTTATGCGGCGCATCCATCCAACCGCTTATTCCCCGCTGGAGAAGATGTGTTTGAGCCAATCCACCGGTGTGGTGGTGCACGCTTCTGCCGGTGGTAATTTATCGGTGCGAGCAGGCAACATCATGGCCCCGCCGCATCCACCGGCAACCGGTTTACCTTCGATATTGAAGTTCACCATGGAAATACCCTGTGGCACCGGCAGACGCAGTGAATTCACACCACGACGTTTCATATAGTCACTGAACAAGGGTAACGCACCGTTCGCACCGGTTAATCCGGCCGGCTGGTTATCGTCACGGCCAACCCAGGTCGTGATCAATTCATCGTTATCCATACCGGTAAACCAGGCATCACGCAGGTTATCCGTGGTACCGGTCTTACCGGCCAGCACCACACCAGGGAATTGCGACGCCAACACCTTTGCCGTACCTACGCTGGCTACTTTCGTCATGGTAAACAGGGTCAAATAAGCAGACTGGCTATCCAGCCTGCGTTCCGCCTTCTCGGCCCGCTGATAAATCACTTTATCATTACTGTCCAGAATCGTACGAATGGCGGTCAGCGGCTGATATAACCCTTCCGTTGCCAGTGTCAGGAATGCCTGATTCACTTCATACGGTGAGAGTTCCAGAATGCCGAGGAACAAGGAAGGGAACATCGGGATCTCCTGCGTCACTCCCATTTTCTTCAACGTTTCGGCCACCGCCGGAATGCCGACCGCCATGCCCAGACGGACCGTCGGCACGTTCAGGGAATTAGCCATCGCCGCGTATAAAGGGACATTGCCTCGGAAAGTCCGGTCGTAGTTCTGTGGTGCCCAGACTTTCCCGCCCTGATTACGCAACTCCAAAGGTTCATCTTTCAACGGCGTCGCCAGGTGGAAGCCCTGATCCAGCGCAGTCAGATAGACTGCCGGTTTCACCTGTGAACCAATCGGACGACGCGCATCCAAGGCCCGGTTCAAACCGGCATAGTTGGCATCCCGACCGCCAACCAGTGCAGACACTTCCCCGGAGTGACGATTGGTCACCACCATGGCCCCTTGCAAGCCTTTGTGTTTCGTCCGTGTCTCAATGTTATCCAGTTGTGATGCCACGGCCTCCTCGGCTGCCTGTTGCGCGACCGGATCCAAACTAGTAAAAATTTTCAGCCCGGACTGTTTCAGGAAGGCATCACCAAAGCGCTGACGTAATTCGCGGCGGAGCAGACTCATGAAGGCCGGGGTGCGGCCAAACGTCATCTGACCGCGTTCCAGCAATCCGAGCGGACGGGCCAGATAGGTCTGGTATTGATCTGGTGACAGCTGATTATTGTCCAGCATCAGCCGCAGGATCATATCCCGTCGCTGCTGTGCCCGTTCCGGATAACGCCACGGATCATAGTAAGAAGGCCCACGAACCATGGTCACCAGCAGCGCCATCTGATCCGGTTCCAGCTCATTCAATGGCATCCCAAAGTAGAAATAGGAAGCCAGACCAAATCCATAGACCCCCTGCGCGAAATTCTGGCCGAGATAAATCTCGTTCATGTAAGTTTCGAGGATCTGATTTTTGTCATAACGGTAATCAATGATCACCGCCATGTAAGCTTCCTGAACCTTACGCCAGATACTGCGTTCTCGGGTCAGGAAGTAATTTTTCGCCAACTGTTGGGTCAGCGTACTTCCCCCCTGAACCGCATGGCCGGCACGCAGGTTCGCCAGAAAAGCACGGCCAATCGAGAGCAGAGACACACCGCCATGCGTATAGAAATCACGATCTTCCACTAGCAGCAGCATGTTGATAAAAGACTGGGGCACCTGATTGATATGCAGCAGGATACGATCTTCCATCTCATCATTGCTGAGACGATCCAACAACACCGGATCCATGCGCACATAGGCCAGATCGTGCAGGTTGTCTGCACTCTTGATGTTGACCAAACGCTGGCCGTTGAAGGTCAGCAGCAGTGGCCGCGCCTTTTCCATCCCATCAGCGAAACTGAATGAGCGACGGATCACCACCATGCGCTGGCCGTTGACGGCATACTGTCCCGGGCCTTTCGGATTCGGGCTTTCACGGTAATTCAGCAGCTTGAGTTCATGCAGCATCTGTTTCAGCGACAAACGCTGTTCGGGGAATAATTCCAGCGGCCGACTGTAAACCACTGCAGGCAGTTGCCATTTCTGCCCTGTATCAAATTTGCTGTGGATCAGACTATCGAGATAAATGCCGAACAACACCATGAAGGCGATGCCGACCAAGCCCAGTTTGATTGCCAGTCCAATCCAGCGACGCCAGTGCCAGAAAGGATAAACCGGCGCGGTATTCTTTTTTGGTTTCTTAGCCACGAGATAATAATTCCTGTTACATTAATCGTTTAACAGTTTTGGTAGGCATAGCCTGCAGCGGATCATCAGGCCAGTAATGTTTGGGATAACGACCCTTCCCCTCTTTCTTTACGTCGTTATAGGCCCCCTGCCAGAACGCCAGTAAATCCTGCGTGATTTGCAACGGGCGTCGGGCTGGTGACAACAGTTCAATCTGCAGTGCAATACGCCCTTGTGCAACCGTGGGCGTTTCTCGCTGACCGAACATTTCCTGAATACGAACCGCCAGCACCGGTGAACGCCCCGCCTCATAGCATAAGGTGATCTGACTGCCAGTCGGTGCAGTAAAACAGACCGGCAGTAATTCATCCAGTTGTTGCTGCTGCGACCAGGTCAGGCGATTTTTTAAAATCGTCAGCAACGGCAGACGTTTTAACTCATCCAGACGCGAGACGCCATCAAGATGTGGCAACAACCACTCCTCTAATGTTGCTAACAGAGTGGCGTCATCGATGGCAGGCAGCCCGAGTTCAGGGAGCCATTCCACCGCACATTGCCAGCGTTGCAACCATTGTTCACTCTGTTCGCTCCACGGTAAACAACCCAGACCATGAACACGTATCCCGGCCAGCAGACATTGGGCTTTTTGTTCTGCCGTGAGCGTGGTTAGGGGCTGGCGCCTTAACACAATCGCACCCAGACAGTATTGTTTTTCTGCTCTGACCCGCTCCTCTTTGCTGTCCCAGCCCAAACTGGTTTCTTCGCGAAATAAGCGCGAGGCGGTTTTTTCCAGCATCGCCACATCCAGTGATTCCGCAGTGAAAATACGCAGTCCCTGTTCGCTCTGCTGCAGCGACACAGCCACCAGCCATTCCTGGCCCTGACAGGGGTGATCGGGCGACAAATCGGCCCGTTGACCATTTGCCAGTTGATACCGTAATTCACCGCTTTTGCGGGCAATCCGATCCGGCCAGGCCAGTGCCGCCAGAATATCAACCTGCGCGCAAGAACAGGAAGGCAGCGCTCCCGCCATCTTCATGCGCTGCCACCAGCGTTGTGCCGCCGGACGTAGCCGCTGACTAAAGCGCTGCAATTGCACTGAAACGGGGTCATCCCCCAGCACGCGCTCTTCCAGTAAAGCCACCAGATAACAGGCCGTCGCTACTGCGCCCTGATAGCCTTGCAATTCCAGCTCTTTGGCACTGAACAACAGATGCCCCAGGCGTGGTTCACAAGGTAATAAGGCCTGTTGCTGGCCTTTTGCTGTCAGACGATCTTGGTCATCAAAAATTTCCAGCCAACGTAATAACTGTCGCCCAGCCGCCAGCGCAGCAGCGGGAGGCTTATCCAGAAAAGGTAAGGTTTCCGGGGCACATCCCCATAATGCTGTTTCCAGCAACAAAGACGACAGATCACTGCGCAGAATTTCCGGTGGTGACTGTTCATCCAAGCGGCTTTGCTGCTCTTCATTCCAGAGCCGATAACAGACGCCCGGACCAAGACGCCCAGCCCGACCTGCACGTTGTGTAGCTGAAGCCTTGGCTATCTGGCGGGTTTCTAAGCGGGTCACCCCGCTTTTCAGGTCAAAACTGCTGCGGCGCTCCAGACCGGAATCGACAACAATGTGGATCCCCTCAATCGTCAATGACGTCTCCGCCACATTAGTGGTCAGCACGACCTTTCGTTGCCCTTCTTCGCACGGCAAAATCGCGCGTTGCTGTTCGGCAAAAGGTAACCGGCCATACAACGGTAAAATCGCGATGTCCGCCGGGAGTCGCGTCTGCAGCCATTCCGCCATTCGTTCAATTTCGCTCGCGCCGGGTAAAAAGACCAGCACGCTGCCCGATTCATTTTGTAGCGCCGTCAGCACCGCGGCGCCCCATTGGGGCACCAAGGCTTGTTGACGGTTCACCGGACGATATTGATAGGTGATCGGATAGGTTCGGCCCGGACAGTTCAAGATCACGGCATCGGGCATTAACTGCGCTAATGGCAAACCATCCAGGGTCGCGGACATCACCACGATGTTCAAATCGGGTCGCAAGGCAGCCTGACTTTCCAGCGCAAAGGCTAAGGCCGTATCCGCCTGCAGACTACGCTCGTGAAACTCATCAAAGATCAGCAGATCAACCCCCGAAAGCTCCGGGTCTTGCTGCAGCATACGCGTCAAAATACCTTCGGTGACAATCTCCAGCCGGGTCGCTGCGCTGACTTTCTGCTCCCCGCGCACACGATATCCCACCCGCTGTCCAACCGGCTCATTGAGTTGCTGCGCCAGATACAGCGCAATATTACGCGCCGCTAGACGCCGGGGTTCCAGCATGATCAGGCGACCCGAGCCCGGTAACTGTTGCAGCAAAAAGAGCGGTACCACGGTCGATTTACCGGCGCCTGGCGCTGCCTGCAAGATCAGCTGATTAGATGTCTGGCAAGCCTGGGCTATCTGCGGTAACACCTCATCAATCGGCAGATGGGACAAAATATCTCTCCATAACTCTGAATAGCCGCATTGTGCCAAAGCCATCACAGAAAGAAAAATCGAAAGCTAAAGGGAAAAAACGCTAAAGAGAAAAAACGAAAGGATAGAAGAAAGCCCGCAGACGGGCTTTCTTGTGGCGCAGAATGAAATCAGATCAGACCTTCAGCTTCCAGAGCTTCCTGCACCGCAGGCCGGGCCGCCATGACTTCGCGGAAACGCTCGATGTGAGGCCATTTTTTCAGTGGAATATTCAAGCGACCAAACCAGCCAGTCACGACAAACAGATAGATATCGGCCACACTGAACTGTGCCCCTAATAAATAACTGCTGGTGGCGAAGTGTTTCTCTAACGCATCCAGGCGTGTAGCAACACGGTCGATGATCGGTTTGCGCTGTTCGTCGGTCAGCGTCGGTGCAAATAATGGCGAACAGGTTTTATGTAACTCAGTCGCCACAAAGTTCAGCCAGCCAATGCCATGATAGCGAGCAGCGCCTTCGGCGGGCAGCAACCGGGCAGCCGGGGCCTGATCGGCAATAAACTGCATAATGGCTGGGCCTTCAGTGAGCACATCGCCGTTATCCAATTGTAAGGCTGGCACATAACCGAGCGGATTGATGTTACGGTAATCTTCACCAGAAGCCGTCAGTTTCTGACGTAAATCCACTTTCTCTAACTGAAAATCCAGACCCGCTTCACGCAATGCGATATGAGAAGCCTGTGAGCAAGCACCAGGCGAATAATACAGTTTCATTGTATCTCCTTTGATTGGAAGACCCATTACCCTGACATTATCGATAATGGAATGGTTAACTGTTTGCGTCAACTATTCCTGCAACAACATGCCAGCGAAAGTAGATTTGCTATTTATCTGTCATCAATAAGATGTTTTTATCAGTAAAAATGATTATATTTAACTAATCAATCCAAAAAAATGATAACAGTATGAATATTACCCTGCGTCAATTAGAGGTCTTTCTGGCCGTTATCGATACACAGTCCACGACACGTGGCGCTGAAAAGCTGGCATTGTCCCAATCTGCTGTCAGCAGTGCGTTGGCTGATCTTGAAAATCAACTCGGGGTGCAATTATTCGAGCGCGCCGGAAAACGCCTGATCGTCAATGAAAATGCACGTCTGCTGTTTCCTCGCGCACAGGCGCTGCTAGAGCAGGCGCAAGAGCTGGAAAATCTGTTTGCCGATGGGCGCAGCGTGTTACGCATCGGGGCCAGTAGCACGATCGGCAATTACCTGCTGCCTGCCGTGATCGCCCGTTATCGTGAACAACTCCCAGGCATTCAACTGGAATTACGGGTCGCCAACAGTGCCGATATCGCCGAGGCGGTATCCAATTTCGACGTCGACATTGGTTTTATCGAAGGCCCTTGTCATCGCATGGAGCTAGAGAGTCAACTCTGGCGACAGGATGAAATGGTGCTATTCAGCGCCGCCAATCATCCGCTGGCAGGAAAAACCGTGACTGAAGAACAGCTGGCGCAATGTCAGTGGATCTTGCGCGAAGGTGGTTCCGGTACCCGAGAAGTCGTCGAACAGTTACTCTTGCCCCGCTTGCATCATCTCAACCTGGTCATGGAGCTCGGGAATTCCGAAGCGATCAAGCACGCGGTCAGTCATAGCCAAACCGTCAGCTGCCTGTCCAAAGTCGTGATCGAAGAGCAACTGGAAACCGGCCGTGTGGCCGCCTTGCAGCTCGAAGGAATGGGGCGCATGATGCGCCCGCTTTACCTGATCCGCCACAAACAGAAACACCTCTCCCGTAGCCTGAGCGTATTTCTGGAGGTGGAACGACGAGTGGCTGCCGAATTACAGTCCTAACGCATAACGCAGTGCTTTCTGTTTCAGCCAGCCTGCGTTTTCAGCAGCCAACAGCAGCAGATTGCGCAGCACTTTTACGGGCGCATGTTGCACGCGGAATCCGGCATAAAAGAGATCCATCGCCGACTGCATCATCGTGTTGTCGCACAGGCGTTGCTGTTCATACTCTTTCAACTCTGCCAAACCAAAGCCCTGCGCTGTTTGCCGGGCGTTTTGCCAGAGTTTGACCAGACAGGCGACGTCTTTAAATCCCAGATTCACCCCTTGCCCGGCCAGCGGATGAATGGTGTGTGCGGCATCACCCAGTAAAATCACCCGCTGCTGATAATAGTGCTGCGCATGACGACGCGTCAGTGGAAAACAGCCGCTGTGCGTCACCTTGCAAGCCGGTAATTGTGCCGGGAAATGCCGCCTGACCTCTTTTTCAAGCTGTGCCGGAGATAATGCAGCCAACTGCGCAATACGGGCCGGAGTGTCGTACCAAACGAGTGATCCCTTTTTCCCGGCCAGTGGCAGGAACGCGCGCGGTCCAGCCGGATAAAACTGCTGCCAGGTAATTTCCGGCGCGTCAGCCTCTAAATCCACATTGATCAAGAGACAGTCCTGTCGGTAATCCCAGCGCGTGATACCAATGTTGGCCAGTGAACGCAATTTAGAGTGGGCACCATCTGCCGCCAGCAACCAGGAGGCCGTGATTGTCTGACCATTAGTTAAGGAAAGCGATGCCTGCGTATCATGTTGCGATAACGCGCTGATCTGGGCCGGATACAATAACTGCACATTGGGGAACTGTTGCAATTGCTGCCATAACGCCAGTTGGATCAACCGGTTCTCAACAATAAACCCCAGCTCGGCAATCCCCGCCTCCTGAGCGGTAAAATGCGTTTCCAGCCCCGCAATTTCCCAGGTCGCCAGTTCTTTGTAGGCGCACACTCGCATGGCCGTGATTGCCTCCCAGACACCAGCTTGTTGCAATAAACTCACCGAGGCCGGGCTGATGGCTGAAACCCGCAAATCCATGGCTTGTTCCGGTGCATACGGTTCTGGCTCCGCCTGCTCAATCACCGCAATTTGCCAGCCTTGCTGAGCCAGCAGACAGGCTGCAGCAGCGCCTACCATGCCACCACCAACCACTGCGATATCAAAATGCGTCGAATTCTGTTCCACAACCGATCCTGTCTTTCAAGACGTCATAGCCTATCTTAACGATAACCTTAGAGAACGTCATGGGATAACACTGACCTCCGGCGGGATATCTGCTAACATGCGCAGCAATTTCGCATTCTGTTCTGCTCCGGTTTTTTCACCATGAAAGATCAACTGTTTGCCGCCCCGATCGATCAACTGGGCGATTTCTGCTTCGATGAAAAAGTCGTCGAAGTCTTCCCGGATATGATCCAGCGCTCTGTACCGGGTTATTCCAATATCCTGTCAGCCATCGGCATGATGACTGCCCGCTTTGCCCAACCGGGTTCCAATCTGTACGATCTGGGTTGCTCACTGGGTGCCGCCACGCAGATGATGCGTCGCAATGTAACGCCAACCGATTGCCGGATCATCGGTATCGATAATTCAGCCCCCATGGTTGAACGTTGCCGTCAGCATCTCGCGGCCTATAAAAGCCATGTGCCGGTTGAAATTCGGCAGGATGATATTCAAAACGTCGCCATTGAGAATGCCTCGGTCGTCGTGTTGAATTTTACGCTGCAATTTATTGAACCAGCAGAACGCCTGACCTTGCTTCGCCGTATCTATACCGGTTTGCGGCCGGGTGGCATCTTGATCCTCAGTGAAAAATTCCGTTTTGAGGATGCTGAAATCAGTGATCTGCTGGTCGAACTGCACCTCGACTTCAAACGTGCCAACGGTTATAGCGAACTGGAAATCAGCCAGAAGCGAACCATGCTGGAAAACGTGCTACGCGCTGACAGCGTGGAATCGCATAAACAACGCCTGCAGCAAGCCGGTTTTGAGCATATTGATCTCTGGTTTCAATGTTTCAATTTTGGCTCCATCGTTGCCATTAAAGATAAAGGCGCCAGTGCATGATCGATTTTGCCTCCTTCTATCAAGTGATCGCCAAAAGTCGGCTCAGTCATTGGTTGCACACACTGCCTGCCCAACTGAATGCCTGGGAAAACAGCGAACGTCACGGTAACCTGCCGAAATGGCAACGGGTGCTCACAAAGCTGGAACACTACTCCAGCTCGCACATTAATCTGAAAGATCGGGTGGAAATCGGTAA
Source organism: Tolumonas lignilytica (assembly GCF_000527035.1). Taxonomy (NCBI): domain Bacteria; kingdom Pseudomonadati; phylum Pseudomonadota; class Gammaproteobacteria; order Aeromonadales; family Aeromonadaceae; genus Tolumonas; species Tolumonas lignilytica. The sequence continues at coordinate 2,598,991 of NZ_AZUK01000001.1, read as the reverse complement.
GGCTGGCGAGTTAAGCGACGGTGAAACCAAAAAACTGGAAAACCTGTTGCAGCATTTTCATCCGTGGCGCAAAGGCCCCTTCGATCTATTCGGTATTCATATCGATACCGAATGGCGTTCCGACTGGAAATGGGATCGTGTCCTGCCGCATATCAGCCCGCTCAAAAACCGTTATGTGCTGGATGTGGGCTGTGGCAGCGGTTATCACCTGTGGCGGATGCGTGGTGAAGGCGCCGAGCTGGCTGTCGGGATTGACCCCGCCGCCCTCTTCCTTTGTCAATTTACTGCCGTAAAACAGTTAGGCGGAAATGACCCTCAGGTTCATTTTTTACCTCTGGGCATTCAGGAGCTCCCACCGTTACGAGCATTTGATACCGTCTTTTCGATGGGGGTGTTATATCACCGTCGTTCACCGATTGATCATATTTATCAGTTAAAAGACCAGCTCCGTGATGGCGGAGAACTGGTTCTGGAAACCCTGATTGTCGATGGAGATGAAAATACGGTGTTAGTGCCGGATGATCGTTATGCCCAGATGAATAATGTCTGGTTCCTGCCGTCACCAGCTGCGATGATCAAATGGTTGAATAAATGTGGCTTTCAGGATGTCCGCATGGTCGATGAAGCCGTCACCACCACCGATGAACAACGCAAAACAGAGTGGATGCGGAACGATTCGCTGGCACAATATCTGATGCCAGATGATCCGACCAAGACCATAGAAGGCTATCCGGCACCCAAACGCGCCGTTTTTGTTGCGACCAGAGGCTCAGAAGACTAGTCCCCTGATTGTTATCTGATATAAACTTACATCAATTTTTTGTTAACCAGATCGAACCTATACCATGATTAAGAAAGCATTACCGGGTTTATCCCTGCTCACATTGAGTCTGTTCTCTGGATATGTATTAGCCAACGAGGCCACCGGAGCCAGCTGCGAAGCAGTAGTTCAACAGTTAAAACAACAAGCGGATGCAACCAATCAACTGAATACGCGCCTCAGCATGTTACTTGATCAGCAAGGCCACACAGCCAAACAGCTGAATGAAATCAAGAATCTGCAGCAACAACTCGGCAAGCAACTGACCCCAGTTTCACAGCCTGCGCTATATAAAAAATCAAACAAAAAAGAAAGTGCTGAATCATGTATCCCTGCCGAACCAGGTAAAACCACACCTGACGGTAAGATGATCCTCGGCGAAACGGAATGGATTTATGTTGAAGAAGCCAACGGTAATTTTATGAGCCGTGTGGATACCGGGGCCACGACCTCCTCCATCAGCGCCCACGATGTTACCGTGTTTGAACGTGAAGGCCGTCGTTGGGTTAAATTCATCATGCCAATCGATGGCGGCAAAGAAATCAATGTTGAAGTGCCCTTTGTAAAATACATTCGTATCCGTCAGGCAAATGGTCTGGAAGATCGTCCAATTGTGCGTATGACCATTCGTCTGGGTTCAGTAACAGAGAAAGCTGACTTCAGTTTAACCGACCGTTCCAATATGGATTTCCCGGTACTATTGGGTCGTGAATTCATGAAAGATGTGGCCGTTGTCGACGTTGCCCGTGAAAACGTGCAAGGCAAACCTAAAGTAGCTGATGCGGTTCAAGCCTCAGCAAAACCTAAACAGCTCCAGGTCGTCAAAAACCTGAAAGCAAGCGAAACCGAAACGAAAACCAACAACGCGGCCAACACCGTCAAAGAAGGTGATAAAGTTCTAACGGTCAAAAAAGTACCCGTCAAAGACGAATCAGGAAATGCAGTCTCTGCAACAGACAGCAGTCTGAAGAAAGAGACACCAAAAAATGATTCCGTTTCAGACGTGAAGCCGACCGTTGATTTAAAAAAACCGAGTAAAGAACCTGTAAAAACAGCCCTCCCGGCAGATGCTGAACCCGTTAAAGCCAGCTCAGCAGCTGCAACGACTTCCGATGTCAACAAGGATAAGCAGTAACTATCATGGTCTCACGCCGCCCGTTTTATATTGTTGTCGCGCTGCTCTATATCATAGGGCTCGCTTTAGTGGCATATCGTCATTTGGCTTTCAATGTTCCCTTGTGGCCGGGTGAATACCGCAATGTCTGGTCAGCAGAAGCAAAAGTCGAGTTTGATGCCAATGGCGGCCCAGTCATTGCGTCACTGGCTGTTCCTGACACACAAGAAGGCTTTACGCGTGTCGGCGAAAATACGGCAAGCCCAGGTTATGGTCTCTCTTTTGTCACCAAAGATGGGGTGGCTCGCGCTGAATGGTCTATCAGCAGTGCAACCGGACATCAGGAGCTTTACTACCGTGCGGATATGCTCAGCGACCCTTATGCCAAAGCCTTACCCACAACCATACCGCCGATTGATAAGTCGCTGGAAAAACAGCCGATCGCCTTTGCCATCAATCAAATTCTGACGGCAGCCAAAAGTCGTTCCGCCGATGCTTTTACCCTGACTCGTGAAATCGTCAAAGAGTTTCAGATCCAGGCCCAGAATGCAGCCTTACTGGAACAGAACAAAAAACCGGCTTATCTGCTAGTCGAAATCCTGAATCAGGCTGATATTCCTGCGCGCGTGGTTCGTGCCTTGAATCTGGAAGATGGCCGCCGTCGTCAACGACTGGTTGATTACGTTCAGGTGTTCAACGGTGATAAATATGATTTATTTGACCCGGTCACCGGTGTTCAGGGGCGTCCTGATAACCTGTTGTTGTGGGAATACAACTCCGTACCATTATTGGATGTGACCGGAGCCAGTAAATCTCAGGTTTCGTTCTCGATCATCAAGAAAATGGTTCCGGTCAGTAAGGCACTACAAGCCAAATTTGAACATACCGAACTGCTGAATTTCTCGGTAGATATGTTACCGGTTGAAGAGCAGGCTCTGTTTAAAGGTATCCTGCTGATCCCGATCGGCGTCATGGTGGTGGTCTTCCTGCGGATTATCTGTGGCTTGCGCACCTCAGGTACGTTCATGCCCGTTCTGATCGCGGTGGCATTCCTGCAGACCCAGTTATTAACCGGTCTGCTGGGCTTCCTCAGCATCGTCGGTGTGGGTTTAGTGATCCGCTCCTGGCTATCGAAACTGAACCTGCTGCTGGTCGCCCGTATCTCGGCCATCATCATTACCGTTATCTGTATTATCGGTGGCCTGTCGGTACTGACCTATAAATTGGGCATTACCCAGGGGATGAAAATTACCTTCTTCCCGATGATCATTCTTTCCTGGACTATCGAACGTATGTCGATCCTGTGGGAAGAAGAAGGCCCGAAAGAGGTATTCAAACAAGGTGGTGGCTCATTGCTGGTCGCAATAATGGCCTATCTGGCCATGAACAACGGCCTGATCCAGCATCTGACCTTTAACTTCCTGGGGTTACAGCTGATCATCATGGCAACTGTCTTGCTGATGGGTAACTACACTGGCTATCGTTTGTCTGAGCTGAAACGCTTCAAACCATTAGCCGATGAACTGCATAAGAAGTAATGCCATGTGGTTTTTTGAGAAGTACACCTCACCATTCAAACTGGGCAAGCTCGGCATCATGGGCATGAACCAGCGCAATGTCAGTTATATCGGGCGCTATAATCCGCGCTCGTTATACCCATTGGTCGATAACAAACTGAAAACAAAACGCATTGCCGTCGATGCGGGTGTCACGGTGCCGAAATTGATCGGCACCATACAACATCAGCATGAAGTCACCAAGATTGCTGAAATGGTGAAAGAATGGCCGGGCTTTTGTATCAAGCCAGCCCGTGGCTCAGGGGGAAAAGGTATTCTGGTCATCATGCGCCATGCAGATGGTCTGTATTACAAACCCAACGGCAGTAGCTGTACCACCAATGATCTGGAACGCCATATCACCAATATTCTGGCCGGTTTGTTCTCATTAGGCGGCAAACCTGACTTTGTACTGGTTGAAGACCTGATCATGTTCGACGACGTATTTGATGGTTACTCCTATGAAGGTGTGCCTGATACCCGCGTCATCATTTTCAAAGGCTTTCCTGTAATGGCGATGATGCGTCTATCCACGGCATCGTCGGATGGTAAGGCAAACCTGCACCAAGGCGCTGTCGGGGTAGGTCTTTGTCTGCGTACCGGTAAGGCACTGCGGGCCGTACAATACAATAGTCCGATGCGCTATCATCCGGATACAGGACGCGACCTGTACGAGTTGCAAGTGCCACATTGGGAAAAACTGCTGAATCTGTCTGCTGCCTGCTATGAGATGTCCGGCCTTGGTTATATCGGAACCGACATTGTATTGGATAAAAAGCGCGGGCCATTGCTGCTGGAATTAAATGCACGTCCAGGTCTGTCAATTCAGATTGCCAATGGTGCAGGCTTATTACCCCGGGTACGGAAAATAGAAAAAATGGCCGACACTGATATCAAACGTATGAGTGTGGCTGAGCGCGTGAAATATGCGATGGATAATTTCGGCGTGTTACAACCGTAAAACAAAACGGCCCGAAAGGGCCGTTTTGTTTTATCTATTCATCATGGTTTAAGTTGATAGAGCCGCGGCAAATCAGCAGACACCGGTTGATAGGCTTCCGTGATGTAGCGGTAATAATTGATAAAAGACGGGGTACTGTCTTTATCTTTCCCTCCCATCACCGTTTCCATTCGTGTCAATTTGACGATGATAAACTTCGGTTTATTACGCTTCAGATCGTCAACCATACGCGTGCGCACATCATAGGGCGGCGTGACATTATCAAAGAAAAGATAAGAAGACGCAGGTCGGCGTTCCGTCCAGACATAATATTGCGGAACGACCCCATCCACCCAGATCAGGTCGTTGTAGCTGCTATTCGCCTTAATGTAATTGACCATTTGTGCCGACACATCATCAAACGGACGACCTTTGATCAAGCCTCGCTCCAGCGGCAACACCAGCATGAGAACGCTCAGTACCACCAGTAATGACATGGCCGGTAAATAAAGCTGACGACCACGACTCATCAGCCAGCCGCCAACTACCACCATGGTAACGATGATACTGGCAGCCAAACTCACCGTCAGCTCATGACTCAGTTTAGGGATCGGTGACTCGAAGCGCGACCAGGTAAAAATGATATGCTGGGCCAATATATAACCTACCAGCAGCAACAAGGTCACGATGCCAGCCTGCTGCATCCGCTGATGTCCGATCTGCCCTGCCATTCCCCCACTGCGAGCAACCTGAATCACCATCGGCAGGATCAAAATAGCCGAGGTAAAAAACAGGATCTCATAATGTTCATACGTATGTCCGGAAACCGAATTGGCCACGATCCCCATGATGATTCCTGCTAGCTGTGTTGCTACTAAGGCACCCCATGGCCGCTGCGTTCCACTTTCTGTTCGCTGTTGCCAAACCAGTGCAATCAATACGGGCAGCAGTAACAGTAACCCGGTTCTGGCTAAGCCAAGGAAACCGACCATCAGCGAATGGCCATTACCATAGCTGTTACCAAAGAAAATTCCGAACGAATAGAACCAGAAATCTTTCAGCACGCCGTGCCAAATAAAATAGGCCAATAATGGCAGCACCACGATCATTAATCCGACAATGCCACTGATTGTCAGCTTCACGGCATCCTGCCAGCGTCGTTGCCATAGCCAATAGACAAACAGTGCAAAATAGTAGCCACACCACATGGCGGCATTGTTCATGCGCAGCATGGCAATCAGGCCAAAGGTAAACGCCGGGATCAGCGCATCCTGCCAGCGGAAATGCACCGCCAGCAACATGCGAACAAAGTAATATTGCGCAATCAGCCCGAGACAGAAGGTATAGTCTTCGGTCATGTTGCCGTAGTAATAACGGTAGGCATACAAGCACAACCAAGCCAGCATCCCCGCCAGCCGGCTTAATGGCGCAACGCCCCATAATGCCAACGTCCGGTAGAGTGCATTCAGCCCCCAGATCAGCAAAATGGTTTCCAGTAACCAGATCCCCTGAAAACCGCCCGCAGCATAGCCGATGGCATCCAGCAGGAAAATCACGGGCCCCTTGATATCAATCATGTCTCGATACAGCACACCGCCGTCGGCCCACATTTTTCCCATCGTGGCAAATAACGAGGCATCGTAGGCGGGGGCCATGCCGTACAGTAACGGGTTTTGCAGCACAAACAGTAAGCCCAAGAGTGAAGGCAGCAGCCAGCTCAACCAGTTCCCACAGTTATCTTTCTGTTGCAGCGCCGTTTCTACTGCCAGCAGCGTATCTCGCCCATCAGCCAGATATTGACTGACTTGTTGCCAGCGTTGTGTCAATTTCGTCATCATGATTCCAATTTATGGTTATTCTTCTGATTGTTGACGCGTCAGCCAGACCGACTCAATCCGGTGTGCACGAATATCTGTCACCGTGATCTGCCAGCCCTCGTATTCGATGACTTCATCAATAATGGGTAACCGTTGTAGCCACTCCAGCAACCAACCCGCCAGAGTATGATAATGTTCCGTTGCCGCCGCCGGGAATGCCAGCTCCCGCTGCAGATCACTTAACAACATATCACCACTCACCCGGAAACTACCCGGTGCCAGCATGACATATTCTGATTCTTCTTCACCCGTTTCCGGCAACTTACCGGCGATCTCCTCCATAATATCGCGGATAGAAACCAGCCCTTCAAAATTACCAAACTCATCGACCACAAAGGCCAGATAGTTTTTTGCCTGACGGAATTGTTCCAGAGCATTCAGCACAGAGATCGTTTCCGGTAAACACAGCGCCGGCTGGATCAGCGATTCCACCCGCAGGCTTTTATCTTCCAGCAGTTGCGCCAATACATCACGCTTGCGAATGATACCCAGTGGTGCATCGCGATTATTGTCCCGGGTCGCTACCAGTCTCGAATGTGGTGTCTGCGCCAGCAGTTGTAAAATATCCTGGTAAGGCGCGGTGAGATCCAACATTTCGATATCACGGCGTACCGTCATGACAGCCCGGATCGGTAATGACGACAGTTGTAATACCCGCGATACCATGTCTTTTTCTTCTTCGCTGAACACAGCTTCCGGTTTCTGCGAGATATGCTCCTGATCCTCATTCTGATGCTGAAGCTGTTCTTGTTTCGCCCCCAGCAAACTCATGACCATTTCAGCGGTACGTTCGCGACGGCGCAGCTTGCCTTTAAACAGTTTTTCCTGATTAGCCCGGGCCAGTTGATTAAAGAATTCAATCAGGATCGAGAAACCAATGGCGGCATAGAGATAGCCTTTGGGAACGTGGAAACCCAGACCATCGGCCATCAGACTGAAGCCGATCATCAACAGGAAGCCAAGGCAGAGGATCACTAAGGTCGGATGGCGGTTGATGAACAGTGTCAGCGGTTTGCTGGCCCACATCATGATCAGGATGGCAATTGTCACCGCAACCATCATCACGACCAGATGGTCGGACATGCCTACCGCCGTGATCACGGCGTCCAGCGAGAAGACCGCATCCAACACGACGATTTGTGTTACAACAACCCAAAAACCCAGATACACATTTTTCTGATCATCACTGTGGATGACACCTTCAATCCGGCCATGCAATTCACGGGTCGCCTTAAACAGCAGGAAAAAGCCCCCGGTTAGCAAAATCAAATCCCGGCCCGAAAGCGGTATCGCTAGCAGCGTAAACAGTGGCTGGGTAAAACTCACCATGTGTGATAACCCAGCCAGCAATACGAAGCGCATTAACAGCGCCATGGCCAGACCGTAATAACGGGCTTTATCACGTTGTTCCGGTGGTAATTTTTCAGCCAGAATGGCTATAAATAATAAATTGTCGATACCGAGTACGATTTCCAGTACAACCAGTGTCAATAACCCCAGCCACACGGTGGGGTCAAGCATCCATTCAAACATGTTGCGCCTCCGACCCGATAGAGTACGCATTCCGTTTTACGAATTGATGATCGCAAGTCGATAAAAATTCAATCGATATAGCTGGATGATCTGAATCGATGGGGAAAGAATAAAAAAAACAGAAATTAGCTGAATAGTAGTCCGAGTGACGACTGCTATCGTCCATAGAGGGCCTCATTGGTTAACCAGACGACACTAGCGTATTGATAGAACCGTTCCGGGTCAAGCAAGAGAAAGGGCATCCGCTAGCGGATGCCCTCAAAATCCTACAAATCAAATCATATGACTGAGTAACAGCGTTCCGGCCAGTCCACAAATCGCAATCAGCGTTTCCAGAATCGACCAAGATTTAAACGTTTCAGGGATCGACAGGTTGAAATACTCTTTGAAAATCCAGAAACCCGGATCATTAACGTGCGAGAAAATCACACTGCCCGCTCCGGTAGCAATCACCATTAACTCCGGGCTAACCCCTGTCGTGGCAATGATAGGCGCCACAATACCGGCGGTGGTCATCGCCGCCACCGTGGCTGAACCCAGCGCCAAACGCAGCACAGCCGCGACGCCCCAAGCCAGAATGATGGGCGATACCCCGCTGGCATGCATCATGGCCGCGATATATTTGTCCACGCCACTATCGACCAGTACCTGTTTAAACGCACCACCACCACCGATGACCAGAATAATCATCGCAATCGCACTGATAGACTCAGAGATGGTTCCCATCACCTCTTTCATCTCTTTGCCGCGATGCAGACCAAATGTGAAAATGGCAATCAGCACGGACAACATGGTCGCGATGACCGGGTCACCGAAAAAGCCGGTATAACCCAGAATGGCAGAACTGGCTGGCAGGGTCATCTTGGCAATCGCCTGCACCGCCATCAGAATAACCGGGACCAGTGCGGTAAAAACGCTCACGCCAAAACCCGGCATCTCTTCCTCAGTAAAAACTTTCGGATTATATAAACCGGCTGGAATAGGTTTATCCATTTTCTTCAGCGTCATCGCAAACATCGGGCCTGCAATAATCACGGTAGGAACTGCCAGAATAATTCCGTATAACAGCGTCTTACCCATATCAGCGCCATACACTGCCGCAATCGCTGTCGGACCAGGGTGTGGCGGCAGGAAACCATGCGTCACTGACAGTGCAGCCGCCATCGGCACCCCGATATAAAGCAAAGGAATACGCGCTGATGCCGCAATGGTGAAGACCAGCGGGATCATCAGCACAAAGCCAACCTCATAAAATAGTGCAAATCCGACCACAAATCCGGTAAGCACCACCGCCCACTGAATGCGTTTTACGCCAAACCAGGCGATCAATGTTGTCGCAATGCGTTGCGCACCACCACAATCGGCCATCAGTTTGCCCAGCATGGCACCAAATGCTAATACCAGCGCCAGACTGCCCAGTGTTCCTCCGACCCCGTTTTTAACCGAAGCCATCACTTTGGCAATCGGCATGCCCTCCATCAGCCCTACGGCCAGCGCCACCAGTAGCAGAGCCAAAAATCCATTGAGTTTAAAACGTAACATCAGCAGGAGTAACAAGGCGACTCCGAGCGCAACAATAATTATTGGCATGACTAAACTCCTGTAAAAGCGCGGAAGATACACACTGAAATCGAGCTCAGGATGCATGGCGGCGGCGATATTGGCATAATGTCGGTATCTGCAAACATAGTTGTCTCTCTTTAGGTGACGGTTCAAATGCAATTTGTGGCGCGCTTCACAAATCTCTTTGTTACCGGTAACATGATACCGGTAACATGGTAAGGTACAACCATCTTCCACGGACAAAGATCAATTTTGGGACTGAGGTCAAATTATGGCAGGACACAGCATTATTCTGATGGGTGTATCAGGTTGCGGTAAATCATCCGTTGGCGCAGCGTTAAGCAAAGCCTTGAATGCAAAATTTATTGATGGAGACGATCTTCACCCTCGCGCCAACATCCAGAAAATGGCCGGCGGTTCCCCGTTGAACGATGATGATCGGGCACCTTGGCTAGAGCGCATCAGCGATGCCGCATATAGTCTGTGCCACAAAAACGAAACCGGCATCATCGTTTGTTCGGCATTGAAGCGCCGTTACCGTGATCGTCTGCGTGAAGGCAACCCAACTCTGCATTTTATCTATCTGCACGGTAGTTATGAGCTGATTGCCGCCCGAATGAAAGCACGAGCCGGACATTTCATGCCAACAGGCTTATTGAAAAGCCAGTTTGAAGCGTTAGAAGTCCCGACTGAACAAGAATCTGATGTGTTACATGTCAGTATTGATGGCGATTTAACCACTGTGGTCAACCGCTGTGTGGCCGCATTACAAGGGGAAGAAACATGCACCCAGTGATCACTCAAGTAACTGAACGTATTCGTGAACGCAGCGCTGCATTGCGAGCCGACTATCTGGCTCGAATGCAGGCACAAGCGGCGGCTGGCCGCCCCCGGGGCACGCTGGCTTGCGGCAATCTGGCCCATGTCTTAGCCGCCTGTTCACATGCCCAGAAAAACACACTGATGGACATGACCCGCGTCAACGTCGCAATTGTGACCGCCTACAATGATATGTTGAGTGCCCATCAGCCCTATCAGCACTACCCCGATCAAATTAAAGCGGTGCTTGCCGCAGAAGGTCACAGTGCTCAGGTTGCAGGTGGTGTTCCCGCCATGTGTGATGGCGTTACGCAAGGTCAGCCCGGCATGGATCTGTCGCTGTTTTCGCGCGATGTGATCGCCCAGGCGACGGCTGTTTCACTGAGCCACAATGCTTTCGATGCGACCTTGTTGCTGGGGATCTGCGACAAGATCGCCCCCGGTCAACTTATTGGGGCGCTCGCATTCGGTCATTTACCGACCGCCTTTGTCCCTGCCGGCCCCATGAACACCGGTATCAGTAACGATGAAAAAGTGCGTATCCGACAGAAATATGCGGCTGGCGAACTCGATAAATCCGCTCTGCAGGAAATGGAAAATCAGGCCTATCACAGCCCCGGCACCTGCACCTTTTATGGCACCGCCAATACCAACCAGTTGGTATTTGAAGCGATGGGATTGATGCTGCCGGGTTCAGCTTTTGTGTCTCCTGACTCAGAATTGCGCCACGCCCTGACCGATGAAGTATCAACTCTGTTACCAAGTTTGGTGGCTGGCTCGACCAATTACCGTCCGTTATCGCAGATGGTCGATGAAAAATCACTGGTGAATGGTCTGGTCGCCTTACTGGCTTCTGGCGGCAGTACCAACCATACCATGCATATGGTGGCCGTCGCCCGAGCCGCTGGCCTGATACTGACCTGGGATGATTTCCGCGACCTGTCAGATGTGGTACCACTATTGGCCAAGGTTTATCCGAATGGCCCAGCCGATATTAATGCCTTCCATCAGGCAGGTGGTGTGCCGTTGTTGTTGCGTGGGCTGGCCAATCGCGGTTTGTTGCACATGGATGCCACACCGCTGACCGGCAACATGCAGGATTATCTGCAGCATCCATCGCTGGATAACGGCCGGCTGACCTGGACTCCAGTCACCACAACCCAAGATCCGACTGTATTATCCGATAACGAGAGCGTCTTTAATCAATCGGGTGGTCTCAAAGTGCTGTCAGGTAATCTCGGACGTTGTGTCATCAAAGTGAGCGCCGTCGCCGAACAGTATCACTACATCGATGCCGAAGCGGTGGTTTTTGATTCACAGCATGATGTCGAAAAAGCCTATAAGGCGGGTGAGCTAAACCGGGATGCCATCATTGTCGTGCGCTTCAACGGTCCTGCCGCCAACGGCATGCCTGAATTGCACAAACTGATGCCGATACTGGGCAACCTGCAAAAAGCCGGTCACAAAGTGGCGCTGGTTACCGATGGCCGATTGTCCGGTGCCTCCGGAAAGATCCCGGCCGCCATTCATGTGACCCCGGAAGCCGCCAAGGGCGGCCCGCTGGCACAACTGCAAACCGGTGACCGGATCCGGCTCGATGCCACCAAAGGCACATTGCATGTATTGGACGATATTCGTCAGCGGCCACTGGCACGTAGTAACCTGAAAGCACAGCATTTTGGACTGGGTCGCGAACTGTTTGGTGCCTTCCGCCATATTGTCACCAGTGCCGAACAAGGTGCTTCCATTTTATTTTCTGATAATGATTGATAAGGATTACGACATGAACTGGACTTTGTCTCCTGAAACCGTATTTGCCGCTTCACCGGTTGTACCGGTCATGGTGATCGATAAAGTGGCAGATGCTGTTCCTATGGCTCGCGCACTGGCCGCTGGCGGCATCAGCGTCTTTGAAATCACGCTGCGTACTCCGGCTGCACTGGATGCCATCCGAGCCATTCGTGAAGCGATGCCCAATGCATTGGTCGGTGCCGGCACCATTCTGAACCCGCAACAATATGATCAGGCCGTGGCAGCAGGAGCCCAATTTATCATCTCTCCCGGCTTTACCGATCAATTACTGGCGCATGCTGCCGCCAATGCCGTTCCATTAATTCCGGGGGTCAGCACGCCTTCGGAAATCATGACCGCACTGGCGATGGGTTATACCCATCTGAAATTCTTCCCGGCAGAAGCCAATGGCGGTGCTCCTGCATTAGCCGCTATTTCGGCACCACTGGCACAAGTAAAATTCTGCCCGACTGGCGGTATCAGCCCGAAAAATGTCGCGGCTTATCTGGCACTGAAATGTGTAGCGACCGTAGGTGGTTCTTGGATGATCCCGGCTGATAAGGTCAAAGCCGGTGATTGGGATGGCATTACTCAGCTATCAGCCGAAGCGATAGCGCTGATTAATGGCCTGAAAAAATAGGCTATCAAGTTTGGGTCTAAAGATAGCCGGAAGTGATACGACGCCGAAGTGAAGACAGTTGTAGGCAATAAATAAGCGGACCGTCGGCGGCAAGGATGCCGCCGCCTAAGCGTCCATGGATGGATTTACAGCGCGTCCGTGTTTTATTACCTATAACTGGCGTTAAACAAACACAAAAACTAAATACTCTGCCCAGCCGACAGTTCAAATCCTAGGTCAATCACTGGCTCAGTTAATACCGAACCATTAATCCGGGCTAATAACTGCTCGGCTGCAATCTTGCCGATCGCTTCGCGCGGGGTAATGACACTGGCCAGTTTCGGCACCATCGCCTGACCAATATCATGGCCATGGAAACCAGCAATCCCAATCTGTTCAGGTATTTTTATGCCCTGACGCTGACATTCAAACACTGCACCGACCGCCAAGTCATCGTTGGTACAAATCACGCCATCCATATCCGGATAACGCTGACGCGCTTCCTGCAGCAATTTAGCACCAAGTGAAAATGACGACGCCGTATCAGTCGCCATATTGATCGGCTCCAGGCCATGCGCCTGCATCGCGGCCGCATAACCGTCCATTTTCAGTTTGGTGCGCGCATCCATCCGGGCACCGAAATAGACAATCCGGCGATAGCCTTTCTGTAGCATCAGCTCCGTCATGGCATAACTGGCCGCCGCGTTATCAAACCCAACCGCCTGTTCAATAGCTGGAGAACGGGAATCCATAATTTCAATCACCGGCACGCCCGCCGTCTGGATCATGCGCAACGTGCGTTCCGTATGATGGCTTTCCGAGAGGATCAATCCGTCGACATGATAAGAAAGCAACGAGGCGATACGCTCTTGTTCAACCTCGGCACTATAGCCGTAGTGCGCAAGCATCGTTTGATATCCGGCAGGATCAGTTACCGCTTCCACACCACGGATCACCTCAGCGAAAACCTGGTTCGTCAGTGATGGTAACAAAACACCTATGGCCTTGCTTTTTGCATTGGATAACAGGTCTGGCGCCCGGTTTGGTATATAACCCAGTTCATCCAGCGCGACAGCTATTTTTTCTTGAACTGCAGACGAAACCAGAGCCGGATCTTTTAAATACCGACTGACCGTCATTTTGGTGATCCCAACTCGGTCGGCCACATCCTGTAACGTTGGACGACGGGGTTTGGTGCTCATGTTTTTATTATCCAATTCATTAAATGTTACTTGTAACATAACAAACTCTGCCTTCAGCTACCATTAAATTGCTGAAAATCCTTGGCCTGCCGCCCCGAAATGTTACAAAAAAGTAACAATTTTGATTTATTGTGTTTATATTGTGATCGGCAGCACAGATATGACCTAGGGCCTTATATGCAAAAAATTAATGATTTAATAAAAAACATCTTGGAAAGTGCACAGCATATCGGATTAATGATCATTGCTATTGCAAGTATCTTTGCCATCGGCACCCAAGTGATCACCATGATTTATGACCAGAAGGTCGCACTGGCTGATTTACTGTTGATGTTTATCTATCTTGAAGTCTTGGCGATGGTATCCATGTATCTGGAGTCAGGGAAAATGCCAATCCGCATCCCGCTCTATATCGCCATTGTCGCCCTCGCCCGTTATCTGATCCTGGATATGAAATCGATGGATGCCTGGCAATTGGTAGGCGTTTCCGCCAGTGCCTTCCTGCTCGCCATCACCGTGCTGGTGATCCGTTATGGCCATGTCAAATTCCCTTACGAATCAGATAGCAAAGACAAAGATTCTGAGTTCTAACTGACCACTGATGAGGTAGCCGTTAAGAGACACAAACGGTTATCTCATCCCCGCCAATCAATAAGTTAAACCTATCAAAGTATTCTGTTTTTCCGATTGGATATGCCCATACTTTATGCCTACTATTTAGACATAGCTCAGGGATACCCCTGTATGTCTCGGAAAATCAAATAAAACCAAGGAGCGCATCATGTCACATCAACCTATTGATATCGGTATTTCTGAAAATGACCGCTTGGAAATTGCAGCCGGTCTATCCCGTTTTCTCGCAGACAGCTACACCTTATATTTGAAAACCCATTACTATCACTGGAACGTCACTGGTCCGATGTTCAACACGCTGCATCTGATGTTTGAAACACAATATACCGAGTTGTCACTTGCCGTGGATTTAATCGCAGAGCGCATCCGTGCATTAGGTGTCTATGCACCGGGCACCTATAAAGAGTTTGCAAAACTGACTGTCATCCAGGAAGACGATGGTGTACCGAAGGCGCAAGAGATGATTAAAAATCTGGTCGCCGGTCAGGAAGCCGTCGTGCGCACCGCCCGTTCACTGTTCCCTTTAATTGAAAAAGCAGGTGATGAAGCCTCTGCCGACCTCTTGACCCAGCGCATTCAATTGCACGAGAAAACTGCCTGGATGTTACGCAGTCTGCTTGAGTGATCGTCACTGAGAACACAGGTAATATGATCTGGCTGGCACAGTTTACGCAGAGCAAATGAGTAATCTGGTGCCAGCATCCTTTTGTAATAGTTAAATTGTCCTTTTTGTTCCATTTTCTCCGATCCAAGACAATTTCATTCTGGCTGGCGATTCCTTCTTACCCTTATCCAAGGAGTGATCTTATGCCCTGCAGTTGTAAACAGAAGAAAAAGACACCATCCACCACCCCCGATCGCTATGTAACGTTTGACGACATTGATTGTGATGGCAATGCGCGACAACTGATGACGCTCATCCGTAAACACATTGATGATCCCAACAAAACGAATAAGTTCTGGGAATATTTCAAACAAAAGGCAGAAGGTGGCAGTGGCCCGAAACCCGATGACTTGTTTCTGATCCACAGTAATCTGAATCAAATCAGAGAACTGTTTGAACTCTATGAAGATGATATTGCGTTGGCGTTGTTGGATGTGGTTGAAATCGAGTGCTGCTGAAACGACAGAGCCCCGAATCGGGGCTCTGATCAGCGATTAATTTTCGCCGTTATATAACTCTAAATCGGCTGTAGATTCACTCCACTCCCGATCTGCTTTGGCATCATCGTTACGCAAATTGTTCAGATAAGAGAGGTAGGTGTCATTGATGTCGCCGGTAATATATTTACCATTGAATACGGAGGTTTCAAATTGCTTAATCTCCGGATTACATTCACGAACCGCCGCTTCCAAATCAGCCAGATCCTGAAAAATCAGACCATCCGCTCGGATCAACTGACAAATTTCATTCACTTCACGGCCATAGGCGATCAATTCGCTGGCAACCGGCATGTCGATGCCATAGACATTCGGATAACGAATTTCTGGTGCGGCTGAGGCAAAGTAAACTTTCTCAGCACCAGCTTCACGTGCCATATCAACGATCTGAGCTGAGGTGGTACCACGCACGATCGAGTCATCCACTAGCAGTACGCGTTTGCCTTTAAACTCGGAAGAGATGGCATTCAGTTTATTGCGTACTGATTTTTTCCGCTGCGTCTGGCCCGGCATGATGAAAGTACGACCGATGTAGCGGTTTTTCACAAAGCCCTGACGGTATGGTTTACCTAGGATCTGGGCGATTTCCAGCGCGATATCGCACGATGTTTCAGGGATCGGGATCACGACATCGATATCCAGATCTTTCCATTCACGCGCGATTTTCGCACCCAGTTTCTGCCCCATATGCACACGTGCAGCGTAGACAGACACTTTATCAATGAATGAATCCGGACGGGCAAAATAAACATATTCAAAGATACATGGGCAATGATTGGCACTGGCACACTGCTGGGTAAACAGTTCACCCGCCGCTGAGATATACACCGCTTCACCAGGTGCCACATCGCGCATGACTTCAAAACCCTGAACATCGAGCGCTACGCTTTCGGAAGCCACCATATATTCATAGCGACCCGCGACGTCTTCGGATTTGCGACGACCCAAGACCAATGGACGAATACCATTCGGATCGCGGAACGCCAGTAAGCCGTGGCCGATGATGACAGCGACCACCGCATAGGCACCGCGGATCTGGGAATGCACACGGCTGACAGCTTCAAAAATTTCAACAGCAGACAGTTCAGTACCTTCTGTCTTGTCGAGTTCATACGCGAACGTGTTCAATAAAACTTCAGAATCAGAGGTGGTATTGATGTGTCGACGCGTCTGCAGCATCTGCAGTTCTCGCAATTCTTTGGCATTGGTCAGGTTACCGTTGTGAGCCAATGCAATACCGAATGGCGAGTTTACATAGAATGGTTGTGCTTCTGCCGCGCTGGAGCTGCCTGCGGTTGGATAACGAACGTGGCCAATACCGATATTGCCTTTCAGACGTTGCATATGACGTGTTTCAAACACGTCTTTAACGAGACCATTGGCTTTACGCTGCTTGAACATGTTATCGCTGATAGTCACGATCCCTGCGGCGTCCTGCCCGCGGTGTTGTAACACCGTCAGTGAATCATATAAGGCCTGGTTGACAGGACTGGTGCCAACAATGCCGACAATACCACACATCTCTTTTCTTCCTCGAAATGCCAATAATCACTTAATAAAACTTGATGAGTGTTTCATGAATTCAAAGAACCACTTCACCACCACACCAAATTCTGGAATAAGTATGGATTGTTTCCACCAAAGTGCATCGTGTGCACTGGTAAAAGTATCCATAAAAAACAGCAACGCACTTACAATTAATACGCCACGAATAGCACCGAAACAGACCCCCAACACGCGATCCGTCCCAGACAAACCTGTTTTATTCACCAAAACACTGACCACATAATTCACGATGGAGCCCACGATCAACGTTGCAATAAACAACGCGGCGATGGCGATACCATTTCGAATCATGCTGTCGGAAACAGAAGTGAAGTAGACGGCCAGATCACCAAAAAAGCGACTAGCAACAAAGAATGCGGCAAACCAAGTTACCAGAGAAAGGGCTTCTTTAACGAAACCGCGAATCAAACTGATCAGGGATGAAAAACCAATCACCGCCATGATTGCATAATCAATCCAGACCACATGAGCTCCCTGCGTACACCAAAAACTGACGCGCATTTTATCAGAGAGACCCAGGCATTGCTTGCAAAATATGGAGCAGTGAAAAGCAGCAATAAAAATGTCACACGAGCAGGCTAGCATGACCGGCATCACACTATTCAATCTTTATGCGGAATGGTTATCGTGACGACAGAATTAGATGCCATTTTGGCCCAGTCTCAGATACAAACGCTGTTTCAACCTATTTTTGATAATCTGCAACGCTGTGTTCTCGGATATGAAGCACTCAGCCGAGGCCCTTCTGACAGCCTGCTGCATTCGCCGCTGGAACTGTTCCGACATGCCGAGATTGAAAAAAAACAGGCGGAATTAGAACTGCTTTGCATGTCACTGGCAATGCAACGTTTTGTTGCCCAGCAACTGAATGGCAAGTTGTTTGTGAATATTTCACCTTCGGTATTGCTGACCCTCGGAACAGAACCGCTGCTACAAGCGACCCGGGAAGCCGGCATGTCGCCTTTTCTGGTGGTGATTGAACTGACCGAACACCACCCAGCCGCATCGGGTGATGACATCATCCGCATGGTTCACGCCTTGAAAGAGCAAGGTTTCATGGTGGCTATTGATGATTTGGGTGCTGGCAATTCAGGCTTAAGACTCTGGTCGGAGCTCCGGCCGGATTTTGTGAAGCTGGATATTTACTTCGCGGCGAATATTGATAACGATGCCACCAAGCGTCAGTTTGTCGCCAGCCTTTGTGATCTGGCCGGGAAACTGGGTTGCAATATGATTCTGGAAGGCGTTGAACGCAAAGAAGAATATCTGGTTGCCTGTGACATCGGCATTCGTTACTGCCAGGGTTATCTGTTTGGAAAACCCGCAGCGATCCCGTCGCCCTTCCCCGCCGAATTGCTGGTTGACCATGCTACAGATCCTCATCCGACAGCTCCGTTGCAAGATTTACTCGTGCATGTGCCCAGCATAGATCCCGATATTACAGGGATCGCGGCCATGGAATTATTCAAGCAACATCCGGAGATCCACTGTTTCCCGGTGTTAGACCAAAATGCGATGCCGTTGGGAATATTAAAACGACATAGCCTGATGAGTCATTTTGCTGAACCCTTTGGTCATTCGTTATATGCCAGAAGCCAGATCAGCAAATTGATGGATAAACCTATCATTGTCGATGTTCATCAATCGCTGCTGAAAGTAAGCCAGCAACTGGTTGAGCACGAAGAACAGGAAGAGTTGGATGCCTGGTTTATCATTTGCGACGAAGGGAAATACCTCGGGCTTGGACGCTTGCGTGATTTAATGCGCAAGCTGACACAATACAAACTGACGATGGCTCGCTATGCAAATCCACTCACGTTACTGCCCGGTAATGTGCCGATCCAGCGCGCGATTGAAAAAGCGCTCAATGAAAACAAACCATTCCTGCTGGCTTATTGCGATCTGAATGATTTTAAACCGTACAACGATGTTTGCGGTTATGAGCGCGGCGATATGATGATTAAACTGGTCGCACGCCTCCTGCGCCAGTATTTCGGCCAACCCACCAATTTTATTGGTCACTTGGGTGGCGATGATTTTATTCTTTTGTTCCGTCAGCAAGAATGGATCCCATCCATTAAGGCATTACAGGCGGAGTTTCGTCGCCAAAGGCTGCACTACTATCGCAGCGAAGACATTATCAATAATGGCATTTACGGCAAAGATCGGGACGGCAACGCCCGTAAGTTTCCACTGGTCGACCTGTCGGTGGGTATATTCCCGTATACACCGGATCTGCAACTGACCGCCAGTCAGGTCAGCACATCGCTCAGTACCGCCAAACACCGGGCCAAAGGCACACCGGGCCATCTTTACTGTCTTGATAATCAGCGTTTTGACTTTACGTTAACCGAGGCAGCACCGGAAATATCAGTGGTTGGGCTGTGATTTCTGCTTTGCCTGTTGCAGCATTTGCATGAGCCGGGGTTGCTGTTCATGCGCAATGCGCTGGCCTATATTGACCGTTTCTTCCTGCAGCAGCGGTGAATAACGCAAGTATTTCTGTCCGGATGAAGTACGGAAAAACAGGATAAAATCGTGAATTTCCTGCTCGGAAAAATGGCTGTGATATGATCGGGCCAATTCCACTCGCATCCGTTCCCAAGTCAGACTCTCTTTTCCCCATTGCTGAACAACCGACTGATAGCGCGCTAATTCCGGTTGCTGGCGGATCATCCTGTTCAGCACCTGATGACTGAGTAAATTAAATTGCTGCTTGCCCCCCATCACATCGGCAAGGGTTAACGCACTGTCTTCTGCCGCAAAAACAGACGACGACAATAAACCGATACTAATCAACAGCAGGCGGCACATCCATTGACTCATAATTCTGACCTGTATGAATACCTACTGTTAGCATAACGCCCGTTAACGCGGGCGTGAAGCCCCAGTTTGCGGACGTTTACCGCTGGCGGCGGGTTTATTCCGCGAAGGTTTGCCGCCATTCGATGTCTGGGCAGGTTTTGCTGCGGCATGGTTTGCCATCACCGGCTTCTTACCCGATGCTGGCTTGGAATTTGCCGCCCCCGCCGGTTTAGCCTTTTTATGTGGCGTTTCTGTTTTATGCGACGTTTCTGCGCTACGTCTTTGTTGTTCCATCGGCAAATGACGGGTTAACGCAACCTGTCCGGTTTTCTGGAACGATGCCAATTTGCGTTGACGGCTCGGTGTTTTGCTTTCTTCCGGCACCAGACAGCCTGGCCCCTTGCCAATCAGATGGCCCCAGCCTCGCTCCAAAAATGCTTCGCGCAATTTAGGCCAATTAGCCGGATCATGATAACGCAGCACCGCTTTATGGAAACGGCGACGAATTTCACCCTTCGCCACAAACATTTTATCCGATTTGTAATCCACCTTATGCAACGGGTCCAACTCGGTGTAATACATGGTCGTGGCATTTGCCAAAGGCGATGGATAAAAGTTCTGCACCTGATCCAGACGGAAGTTATTTTGCTTCAACCACAAGGCCAAGTTCACCATGTCTTCATCGGTGGTGCCCGGATGCGCGGAAATAAAATACGGGATCAGGAACTGCTCTTTTCCAGCCTCTTTTGAATACTTATCAAACAGCTCTTTAAATTTGTAATAACTGCCCATACCCGGCTTCATCATCTTCGATAACGGGCCTTCCTCGGTATGTTCCGGCGCGATTTTCAGATAACCACCGACGTGGTGTTTCACCAATTCTTTGACATAACGTGGATCTTGTACCGCCAGATCGTAACGTACACCAGAAGCGATCAGGATCTTCTTGATGCCTTTCAGATCACGCGCCTTGCGGTAAAGTTCGATCGTCGGGGTATGATCGGTATCCATATGCGGGCAGATGCTTGGGAATACACATGATGCACGGCGACAGGTTTCTTCGGCGCGAGGGCTCTTACAACGCAGTTTATACATATTCGCGGTTGGGCCACCCAGATCGGAAATCACGCCTGTGAAACCTGGCACTTTGTCGCGGATCTCTTCAATTTCCGTAAGGATCGATTCATGCGAACGACTCTGGATCTGACGCCCTTCGTGTTCAGTGATGGAACAGAATGAGCAACCACCAAAACAACCACGCATGATATTGACCGAGGTTTTGATCATGTCATACGCGGGAATTTTTGCGCCTTTATAGGATGGGTGTGGCACGCGCTGGAATGGCAGTGCAAATATCCAGTCCATTTCTTCCGTGTTCAGTGGCAATGCCGGTGGATTGACCCATACCGTCTTATCCCCGTGCTGTTGCAGCAATGCACGGGCACAACCCGGGTTAGTCTCGTGATGCAGAATACGTGATGTATGGGCATACAACACCCGATCCGCTTTTACCTTTTCATAAGAGGGCAGCAGCACATAGGTTTTTTCCCATGGTTTCGGCTTGGGCGGTTGCACCATAATGGCTTTCGGTTTTTCAGGCTCGACCGGTGCCGCATCGGTGGCACAGGGCGCATTTTCCATATACGGATTCGGGATCGGATCGATATGACCAATCTGATCGATACGCGAAGAATCGACCCCTTTCCACTCCGGCAGCGGCCCTTTGCGCATTACCGCCGTACCTCGGATATCCTGCATTTCTGCCACCGTCTCACCACGAGCAAAACGGTGCGCAATTTCTGTCAATGGGCGTTCCGCATTACCAAATACCAGAATATCCGCTTTGGCATCGACCAAGACGGAACGGCGAATGGTTTCTGACCAGTAATCATAGTGACCAATGCGACGCAATGACGCTTCAATGCCCCCCAGAACAACCGGCACATCTTTATACGCTTCTTTACAGCGTTGCGAATAAACCAGCGTGGCGCGATCCGGGCGCTTACCCCCTTCGTTATTCGGCGTGTAAGCATCGTCATGGCGTAATTTTTTATCAGCGGTATAACGATTGATCATCGAATCCATGTTACCGGCACTGACGCCGAAAAACAGGTTCGGTTTGCCCAGCTTCATGAAATCTGTTTTGCTGTTCCAGTCTGGCTGACAAATCAGACCGACACGGAAACCCTGCGCTTCCAGAAAGCGACCGACAATCGCCATCCCGAAACTAGGATGATCCACATAGGCATCACCACAAACCACAATGATGTCACAACTATCCCAGCCTAATTGCTCCATCTCTTCACGAGACATCGGCAGGAAAGGTGCAGGTCCAAAACATTCAGCCCAATATTTTGGATAATCAAAGAGTAAGGTTTCTGGTTGGATCATGGCTTTCTACATCACTGATAAAAATGGCGGCGGATTATAGCCCGTGTCAGGCAGCTTGGCGATGGTTATTTTTTAACCACATTAAGCACAAGGATATCACAACTGATGTGCTTAATCCGGTATCGTCGAAAACTCAGCCCATAACGGGTTGTGACTTGAGGTATTGGTTGATCGGGATTCTGTACGCCGTAAAGTGAGTTTACGATAAAAAATATGGTCAACGGGTTCAGAGATCTCTCTGACTCGCAGATCGGGCGACGGCAACGCCTCATCGAATCGGTTTAACTGTGCCAGTTTCGATAAATAATGAACTCGTCTATGACCCCAACTGGAAAAATCGCCCGCCACAATCACAGGTCCGGGATAATGATTAGCAATTTGAAATACCCGGGTCATCTGGCGAATGTAGGCCGCCATTCCCAGTTCAAAATTGATACCATGAACATTCGCGACCAAGAGCGGATAGTGGCTGTTCTCCAGCGGATAAAGTGTCAGTAATATCGACTTGGGCAAACGACTGACCGGTTCCAAGTCCTTCAAGGAACACGCATATAACGCCTGATTAGCTGTTGCAGCTAAAACCCCTGTCGTCTCTCCTTCCACTTGAAAGGTCTGCAACTGTAACCAATTTAAACGGGCTTTTTGCAACAATTGTGAAAATGCCGGACGCCCCATGGTTTCCTGAAGCAATAACACGTCGCTGCGCTGCGACCATACCGTTAATTCTTTTTGCCAGTTGGCTCGTTGAAATTTATGTAAATTCCAGGTAGTGACATGGAAGGTCGATTTTAAACCGCTCCCCGCTGGTTTGACACTGGGGATGATATCCGGACAACGCTCGATTAAACGAGTTCCGTTGTTGCTGGAGAGGATTTCATGCGATGGGATCTCTAAGCAACCACTCAAAAAAACAGCAGCAATGACACCGATTAAAACACCTAATTTCATTGCTCACCTGCGGCATGCTGTTGTAACCACTGAAAAAGATCTGTGATTTGATAACGATAATTCAGTGCTCGTTCTACTTTGTCAGCTTCAATCCAGCGACCATCATCATTCATATCACTGAAGTGCGGCTCGGGTAACCCTGCGAGCAGACAAGCCTGATGATAAAAGGCAGCCCGCGTTGGGTGCGTAGGCGCCGCCAGATTAAAGATATCACTCTGGGTACAAGACAATAAGGCCCTGATACAGCCTATCACATCGGTTTGATGAACCAGATTAACAACCCGCCCACCGCCATCCAGCGTTTTACTGCTGAGAAACCGGCCAGGATAGCGTCCGGGGCCAAACAATCCGGCAGGACGCAGAATATGCCAACAGGAGAAACCAGCTTGTTGCACATACTGTTCGACTTGTACCAAGGATTCTGCTTGTGTAGTTTCAGGCTGCAAGGGGGATAATTCGTTACAATGACCATTGCCGCCGTAAACTGATGTTGAGCTGATATAGATCAGATGCCTGACCCCACACTGCTTAGCCTGTGTGATCAGTCTTTGCAGCGTAGCAACGTAATGCGGTGTTTTTCCGGGCGGGATCGTGATAATCATCATCGGCGCCAGCAAAGACTCTGGCAGCGATGTCTGCTCCCCTGCTTGCCAGCAAACCACCGCGACATCCGTTTCTTCCGCAGATAATTGCTGTTGCTTGGTCACACTGGTGACCGATCCCTGAACCCGAAAACCATCGCTTGCCAAGCGTTTAGCTAAAGGCCATCCCAGCCAGCCGAGACCAATAATGGAAATATCACAAGTCACCATGCTGGCTCCGGGGTTAATAGCGTAGTCGGCGTTCACTGTCAGTCAGAAAATTGATTGGCCGGTTTAAACGTTCCTGATAGATCGCGCTGTAAACCAAAACATTTTGTACGTAATTCCGAGTTTCTCGATATGGAATGTTTTCTACCCACAAATCGACAGGCTGCCCACTACTTTGTTGCCGCCATTTTTTCACCCGGCCCGGCCCAGCATTGTAGGCTGCTGTCGCCAACACCCGATTACCATCGTATTGATCCAGTAATCCTTTGATGTAGGCACTGCCCAAACGCACGTTGGTATCCGCATTGGTTAATGCCAGTGGAGACGGTGGCGTTTCACCTAATTTTTTCGCTGTGAGCGCTGCCGTCGATGGCATTAACTGCATTAACCCTGAAGCCCCCACTTGTGACTGCGCGCGTTCATACATGGCACTTTCCTGACGCGCTAACGCATATAACAGACTCATGTCCACATCGTGTGCTTTGGCATAGCGGCTAAACACCGCTTGTTTCGGGGTTGGAAAGCGTAACGACAATGCATTTTTAGCCCGGGCTCGAATACTAGCCTGGATACCTAAATGTGCCCAGCCGCGTTGTTGTGCCACCAACCCTAATTGCAGCTTATTGTCATAATTGGCCTGATCTAGCAGGAACAACCACTCGCTGCGTGCCATTCCGGTTTCATCCAGCGCAATCAATTCCTCGATGCGAGATAAGGCAGGCCACAAACGCACAGCTTCTTTCCAATTGTATTCGGGTTGCAGATTGTCTTCGGTAATATGAATTGGCATCCCCGCTTGTTCAGCCGCCATGAAACCATAATAACTGCGATCATAACTCGCTTGCTGAAATAGGGCCTTGGCATGGGATTGATTGCCTAGCTGTTGTTCTGCCCGTGCCAGCCAGTAAGACCAGTGAATATCATCCCTGCCAGCCCGAGGCATCAGATTGATCCATTTCTTCACTCCGGCCCAATCCATCTCAGCCAATGCAAGACGCACTCGTAACTCCAGCAAATCATTGTTGCGTAATTGCAATAATGTACTGTCCAGCCACGAACGCGATGTCTTAATGCGTTCGAGCATCATGTCACGGGCAATCTGGGTTTTGACTGCCACCAGATCTGATTCGCTTAACTGATAACGCGCCTTGATAGAGAGATAACGCCCCAGCACTGATTCCGTACTGTTGTCGGCCCAACGCTGTAATGCCAGGCTGGCAATTTCGCGCGTTCTTGCTCCGCTGGTAACAGGTAACAGGGTTTCCACTTTTTCAGGTTGTGAATAAACAGATATGAGCTTGCTGGCTTGGTAAATACCATTGCTGCTGCTCATCTGTTGCAACAGATGATTCATCAGACGCAAGTCATCGGCTTTGAATGCCAAGACCATGCGTTTCCACACATCTTCTTCAGTAACCCCACCCGACTCTTTCCATAGCGCGAATAAGCTATCACAGGTTGCAGGTCGGGAATGGCCGTAAAACCAGATGCTGCGGGCAAAATTGACGGCTTTATCTGTTTGTCCGGTCTGGTATTGCGCCATATGCCAGGCACAGCGCAGCGTCATGGATTGCGGCTCATCGGGTTGTAACTGCAAATATTCATGCCACATATTATTCTGCATCAACAGATAGGCATACCGCTCCGTCAGTCGGCTTGACAGATAACTTTGCGGATATTGCGCCACAAAATGCTGCACCTCAGCCAGACGGTTAATATCTGGCTGATAAGAAAGCGCGTAGTAATCCAGATAGGGTAATAAAGGGTAATCTGCGAGTTCTTCTTTAGCTGAAGCCAGCGAATTGAACTTACCGTCTTTAACTTGCTGGGAAACAGACATAAAACGGGCGCGTTGAGCCGATAACGATGATGATGCCATCACATTGAATGCCATCAATCCGCTGAGTAACAGCACCACTATTCGCATATTCATGAAGATGCAATCCATCCCGGGTATAACGATACAACAGCACAACTCCGGCTGTAACGAGAGAATTATAAACTCAGCACTTGTGCACCGACAGAAAATTTATAGGTTCCGGACAGACTTATTTTTATTGAGATGCACTGAGACGTATTCGCCCATCACCTCTGCTGCCAACGGCTTACTGGCCAGATACCCTTGATAAAAATGGCAGGATTGCTGTTTTAAGAATTGCAGCTGCTGGCGCGTTTCCACCCCTTCAGCTGTCACATTAAAACCAAGATGACGCGCCATAGCCAGCACCGCTTCGACGATGGCCATATTGCTGACATCGCTGGGAATACCTTTGATAAAGGTACGATCTATTTTCAATTCATTCACGGGTAAACGCGTTAAATAGCCCAGCGAGGAATATCCCGTACCAAAATCATCAATCGAGAAACTTACACCGATCGACTTTAATTCGGTCATTTTCTGTATGGTGTTTTCCAGCCCTTCCAGCACGGCTGATTCGGTAATTTCCAGATTCAGGGCTTCCGGAAACATGCCGGTTTTATCCAACACTTCATAAACACTATCGATAAAACCGGAATGATGGAATTGCTTCGCACTGACATTCACTGAGAGCTGCGGCAATTTGATATTCATGTCATACCAGCACATGTATTGCTGGCAGGCCTCTTCCATCACCCACCGCCCGATATCAATAATAAGATCGGTTTCTTCGGCAATCGGAATGAACTCAACCGGGCTAACCATCACACCTTCGGCTGTCTGCCAGCGGATCAGTGCCTCGGCACCGATCAATTCGCCAGTCGCCACCATATGCTGAGGCTGATAATGCAACGACAACTCATGGTTACGTAAGGCATCCCGCAATTGGTTATGAATACGCAGACGCTTATCCACCTTCCGCTGCATTCCTGCATCAAATGCCCGAACCGTGCTGCGACCATCGGCTTTGGCCTGATACATCGCAGTATCAGCCTGTTTCAGTAAATCACCGGGGGTCTGGTCTCGGGTAGGGTAAAGCGTAATACCGACGCTTGCCCCCAGGTGCAGCACTTGATCTGAATAATAATAAGGCGCTGATACTGCCTCGATCACCTGTTCCGCCAACATGGTTGCATGCATTTCTGCTTGTGGTGGATTACTGGATAATCCCGGTAATAACGCAACAAATTCATCGCCGCCCAGACGGGCTAATTCATCATCTTTATGGAAAAAAGGTTTCAATCGTTCAGCAACCTGCTGCAAAACCCAATCGCCCGCAGCATGCCCCAGGGAATCATTAATATCCTTGAAATGATCCAGATCGATAAACAGCAAAGCACCAACTTCATCCTGTGCTTTTGCCTGTGCAAACAACACATTGACCTGTTCCAGCAAACGCCGACGATTGGCAAGCCCAGTCAACTCATCATAATAGGCTAATGCCTGAATCCGCTGACTGGTTCGAACCCGCTCGGAAAGATCATCAATGTTGATCACATAATACATGAGGCGGTCGGCCTCATCGTGTACCGGTGTCCAGTTTTCCCATTGAGGGTATAACCCGCCATCCTGACGGCGACGCTCTACTTCCCCGCTCCAAGGCTCGCCTTTGAGTAGCGAAGCATAGTGGGTGTCAGAGAACGTCCAGAAGTTATAACCCAGCACCGAGCCCACCACTTCTCCGGCACGCCATCCGGTAATATCGCTGAACGCTTTATTGACCCGCACGATGGTGAGTGACGGGTCGGTGATAATACAGCCCTTATTAGTATCAAAAGCAACCGATGCCAGACGCAGTTCAAGTTCATTCTGATAACGAAGTAATTCAGCTTCTATTCGTGCCAGTAAAGGCTGCAATGCCCTGACTAAATCAGCTGGTTCGGGAGGGCTGGTGACAAATGTCAATGCCAGATGCCCCACAATGCGCTGTTGGCTATGTCTCAGCGGCACTGCAATAAGCCACTCGGGTTGATTAATCCCACTTAATGGCACATCAGGTTTTGCCTGAACAATCCAGTTACCGGTCAAATAAAGTTGATGACAACTGCTTTCCTGTAGCAGATAACTGTGATGTTCCTGTTCGAATGTGGGTAAACCATGTTCAGCAATGATTTTAATGGATGCAGGGCCATGACCTACCTGCATTCGTTCGCCGATCCAAACCGATTCAGCCCCTGTTTTCTCAGCCAGTTGAGTTACCAGCTCATTAAAAAAAGCATGACCAGTTCGGGTAGCCAGTTGATAGGTTAGCTGGTTAAGCGATTGTTGCCATAAAAGACGATACCAGGACGCCGTATCCGGTTTTAACATGTGCAACGCCTGAACCGCCAATTCAACGAAGTGACCAATCAAGACTCGATAATTATCCGGCCAGTGGCTTTCCTGGCTCTTTCTGCAAACCAATACGCCTTGTCTTTCTTCATCACAGGTTACACGGGCAAGAATAATATCAACGGGCTCATCGCCAATCGGGGTATCACGTAAGCGCTCATCTAAATGTGCGGCGGGCAGTTCCAGAATTGATTCTTTGGCAAAGGATTCAGCGATGGCAGGTGCAGCACTGATGGGAATACTAAGACCAATCCGTTCAGGCTGAGTAATATCCTGCAAACAGATAGTTTCCTGAGTTGCAGGGTGATACACCCAGAAAGTCACCTTTCCAGCTCTTAATAACGTCTGCATCATCTGACATAGTTGTCTGATATGCGCTTCAAAAGCCGCCACGGACAAGCTATCAATATTTTGATAAGACAACAGACTCGATACTGGCGCAGATAACATCATGTTCGCTTGATAGCCTGTTCTTATTGCAACTTCTCACTGAACTAGCGCATCACACTAGTCATTTAATTTGTTCAACTATGACACAGGTGTCATTTATCTGGCAACCCCACACACAAGCTGCTGCCAACCAGGATCACACATTAATAAATTCCAACATTTTCCCTCTAATATGGTGATGATTGTCACAAAATTTGTTTTTCAAATCACTATTCTGAATATGTGGGTTGTAGAAAACAAAGCAGGAGGATGCGACTATGCTGCTCGAAATTACCAGCAAAATTATTGATGTAACCCCATCCATCCGCGAGTATGTGACATCCAAATTTGAAAAATTGGAACGCATGCAGGTCCCGATGATTTCTCCACATGTATATGTTGGCAAGGAAGGTGAACGTTACGTTATTGAAGCCAGAATTCAGATCCCATTTGGTAAATTATTTGCTGAAGCTGAACATGAAGATCTTTATGCAGCTATAAATGCATTAGAACAAAAACTGGAACGTCAGATCATTCGACATATTCATCGCCCAGATGCCCGTCGCAACAGAAATGCGCATCGCCAGAATTCCATGGCCGCCATGTTCTGATTTATCTGTATTCCCAAGCGCGTCACATGACGCGCTTTTTTATTGCCGCTCCGCATCAAACACCTGTTGCTCTAATTGCCGATGCAGCAATTCATAGCGTTTATCTGCCCGCTGTAACTGAATTTTTTCACACCACAGTAAACTCACCATGTCTACCACCGGCAACATTCGCTTAACTCGCTCGATGCTGCAATCACCACCAGCTCCCTGATAAACCCGAATCAATAGCTGTTGTTGGGCTGCATCGAACATTCCGGCGCGGCAAATACCGGCTAATTCAAATGCCGGATCGCCCATCGCGGCATATTCCCAGTCAATCAGCCAGGGCTTTTCCCCCAACAAATTGGAAGGGTTAATGTCGTTATGACAGAAAACCGGCCGACAGGGAGCAGATGCCCTGAGCATCGTTTGTAATTGAACCACCTGCTGTTTTAATGCGGTATCCAGCCGGGGCAAATCATCCATAAACCGCTGAAGATAGTCTGAAAGATCCAATACCTTGAGCTGACCTGCTAATGCATGCACTCGGGCTGTGAGTTGCCCCAACCGGGCAATACCGGCAGCAGAAGAAAAATAATCAACTTGCCACACCGGTTCCTCACACCAAGCCATGACCAATTGTTGCCCATCGTCTGAGGAATAGAGAATTTCAGGAATCAATCCATCGGCATAAGCGATCTGTAATGCCTGACGCTCCTGTTCCCGGTCAATATACAACGCCTCCGGGTGCGCAATGCCCTGACGATAAAAGTAATGTTGGTTTTGATGGGTAAGGCGAAAGGCACTGTTGGTTAGCCCAGATCCCAACAGTGTTCTTTCGGCGTAAAGATAGGGCGCCGGCAATCCAGACATGATCACTTACGAGCGTATTGCTTATCAGTGAATAACAACTCGCCAGATTTCAGATTCATCATGTGGGTTGTCAGTTGATAGGTATTGCTCTTTTTAAGATGGGTTACTGCACCGTATAACATTAAATCCGCTCCCGTTTGTCTGCCCAGTTGCACGGCAATAGACGGGTTCATTGAACCTTCGCTTTGCTGATAATCCAGCGATTGCTGATAAGCAGCGTTTTTTTCCAGCGGAATTAACTGAAAACGACCCGATCTAGCCAGCTCTTTATGCAATACAGCCGTAACCTTGTCCATATCTTGGGTGTTAGGCGTACTGTTGCGGATCATATCGACGTATAAGGTAGGTTTTGATCCCAGATCCAGTTTGGCACTTCGTTTTACCACCGCCACGGCAGCACGTTTTGCTAACGGCTGAAAATCAACAGGTTTTATTTTCTGTGGTGCCTGAGTTTGCACACTGCCCGTAGTGATGATCTGCCCGCCAGAACCTTTGCCGGATGATTGATATTGCGTGGTATTACAGCCCGCCAACACCAGGGCGCCCAGCAATAGTAATCCTGAACAGGCATTTTCCCGGTGCATACGAAATGTCATCATCAGGCGTCAACCTGTACCAGCCGACCAATGCGTTTGCCGCCCAGCAAATGCATATGTAAATGAAAGACTTCCTGTCCGCCATCACGGTTACAATTTACGACCAAACGGTAGCCTGACTCATCAATGCCCTCTTCGGCAGCCAGTTTGCGCGCCACGGTAAACAGACGTCCCAGGGCCACTTCATCTTCCGTTGAAACATCGTTGACCGTCGGGATCACCTTGTTGGGCACAATCAAAATATGGGTAGGTGCTTGCGGATGAATATCACGGAAAGCACTGACCAGCTCATCCTGATACAGTAGTTTTGCCGGAATTTCCTGACGGATGATTTTACTGAAAATTGTTTCCTCGGCCATGGTGCATCCTTAATCAATAAAATAATGAGACTCAAACAAAAAATGTCGTCTATTCTGGCACAGTCATTTTTTCAATACAGTACAAAATGACTGAGCCCATTTAGCACAACTCTATCGCCCCTTTCCCTACCCCTTCATACGCCACTACTTTCAACTTTTTGTGGTCGAGCTGAGGTTTCAACTGGCGGGCGATATAAGCAGCCAACAGTTCAACCGTCGTATCTGTATCGATAATTTCACAACTTTCTTTTGGAATAGCGAGTTGGAAATCACCTTGAGCAGAACGATAACGGAAACAATAATGCTGTTCATCATTGGCTAATTCCAGACCGGTTTCACTCAGTTCCAGTTCAGACAACGAGACTAGATCTTCTGCCGTGCCCAAATAGATATCCTGCCAGCGAGTTGCCCAATATTGCTCCAGCGAATGATCGCGAGCACCATCAACCCACAACTCAATCATCGAACGATGACCGTGCGCGATGCGTTGACAATTTCCGTCATGTTTCTTCAAGCCATGCGTATAGTGATAACTCGGCGTCGGAATCGCTTCATGGCGTAAGGTAATGGTCAATCCGTCGATATTGCCCGGCAACTGTTCACGGATCAGTGCTAGCAGATAGTCGGTGACCGATTCGGTCGTGATTTCAGCATCTGGAATGATGGCAAATGCCTGATCCGGACAATGCAAATGGATGGTATGGTCATCAGAGAGAAAATCGACATACAGATACCCTGCTACTGCCGGTTCAATCATTGTTTCAGGCGCTTTTTGAGGCACGAGCAAACGATGATCCACATGCGTATCAATAATGGCTTTAAGCTGTTTTTTTACCCTGGCAAAATCAAACAGCATGCTCATTTCATTGAGTTCACCGGTTAACTCAACATCCACTAACCAACTGTCACCCACTATACCGCGGTGAGGACATAAGTAAGCCGCATCGATGACGGTCAGGTCGCGTACAAATAAAATCATGTGATAACCCTATTAATCTTGAGTATCTGACAGGCGTATTTGCGTTTATCATTATTACAATATCCCTGCCAATAAGTATGTGACTTCCATGAACAGACTGTTAATTAAAAATGCCACCCTGGTCAATGAAGATCGTCAACAGCAAGCTGATGTCTTAATCGTCAATCAGCGAATCGAAAAAATCGCAACCACAATTGAGCATGATGGCCAGAGCCAACTCATCGATGCCAGCGGATTATATCTGCTGCCGGGCATGATCGACGATCAGGTTCATTTTCGTGAACCGGGACTGACACATAAAGGCACTTTGGCCAGCGAATCGCGTGCGGCTGTCGCCGGAGGCACAACCAGTTTTATGGAAATGCCGAATACCAATCCGCAAACAATAACAGTGGATGCACTGGAAGCCAAATATGCATTGGCCAGTCAAAAAGCGATTGCCAATCATAGTTTCTATTTTGGTGCTACGAACGATAATTTAGAACAGATCAAACTGCTGGATGCCAACCAGACCTGTGGTATCAAGGTATTTATGGGTGCTTCCACCGGTAATATGCTGGTGGATAATGCCGATACACTGGCGGCTATCTTCCGTGAAGCACCAATGTTGATCGCAACACATTGCGAAAACACCCCTATGATCAAAATTTTGGAAGATGAGGCGCGGAAGAAATACGGTGACGACGTTCCGGCCCGGGAGCACGCCAATATTCGTTCTGCAGATGCCTGCTATGCCTCATCCAGCATGGCCGTTGAACTGGCCAAAAAATACAATGCCAAGCTGCATGTGTTGCACATTACCACAGCCAAGGAACTCGAACTCTTTACCGCCAGCCAGTCACTCAGTGAATTGGCCCGTAAAAACATCACCGCGGAAGTGTGCGCTCATCATCTGTTCTTTAATCAGGCAGATTACGACCGTCTGGGTCATTTAATTAAATGCAACCCATCGATTAAAACGGCAGCTGACCAGCAAGCCTTACAGGCTGCAGTCAACAGCGGCGTTATTGATATTATTGCGACCGACCATGCTCCACATACCTGGCAGGAAAAGCAGAATACCTATTTTCAGGCCCCGTCAGGATTGCCACTGTGTCAGCACGCCTTAGTGTCACTGCTGGAACATTATCACAACGGCATATTCTCACTGGAAACAATCGTAAAACGCACTGCGCATGCAGTGGCCGAACGCTATCAAATCCGTGAACGGGGTTACATCCGTGAGGGTTATTTTGCCGATCTGGTATTGGTTGACCTCAACAGCCCTTATCTGGTCACACCGGAAAATACACTCTATTTATGTGGCTGGTCACCGTTTGAAGGTTATCAATTCCGTAGTCGAATTCACACCACCTTGGTCAATGGCACAATCGCCTACCAAAATGGACAAATTCAGACTGAGCGATTTGGCCAACGCCTGCAATTTGATCGTCATTAATTGTGCAGAACTTCAGCAATTGATGCTTTGCTGCACGACGTACGGTTGACAGGCTCAAGGGTGGAACATAGACTCTGCAACCGTTAAGCAATGATTTTGTTTAATTTCGGCGCGTAGCGCAGCCAGGTAGCGCACTGTCATGGGGTGTCAGGGGTCGGAGGTTCAAATCCTCTCGCGCCGACCAAATTATCCCGATAAAGAGACTAGCTTTTTAAGCTGGTCTTTTTCTTTTTTTAAATCCGCAAACGACAAAACAGTGGTAATGCTTTGGTAAAACAGAGCGTCAAGGGTTCAGATCCTTTATCACCGACCACAGATAAAAAGCCCCACATCAGTGGGGGCTTTTGTATGTCTGCCGTATATCAGCCTTTGTTTATTTGACTAAGCGGATATTGCGCACTCTGAACTTAACATTACCTTGTGCTTCACCCCATGCAGGCAAGATAGCAAAAGGTTTGTTAATAGAAGTGATCTTATCATCAATACCTAAATCACTGAGGTTGATAGAAACAGGTGTCCAAGCGCCAAGAGCTAAGCCAGCTCCTAGCGGGTGATCAGGCCCGGTACCTTTTGTTCCTTCCATTTTAACGGTTAACCCTGTGGTATTTTGGGCATAAGAATCAACATACAACTCGAACTCCAGTTTACCTGCGGCCAAATAATTGGTTAGGTTTTGTGGGTCACCTTGAATAAACACCAACCCTTTATCACCAGCCGGCGCATCCGCATATTGAATATCAATTTCATCACCATTCACAGAGGTAGTAATTAAGCCGTCTACAGGGCTCCAGTCGCTGTCAGTGTGTGCAGTCCATGTACCGAGATAAGCATTCCATGTACTGCTGAAGGTGCCACCTACAAAGAGATTTGATGGTGATTCGTCAAGTGGCGTCAATGTTTCTTGTAACTTATCACAACTTACTGCGTCTGCGGCAGCATCTACTGATTTGGGGACCCAACGAATATTGCCC
Source organism: Tolumonas lignilytica (assembly GCF_000527035.1). Classification (NCBI taxonomy): domain Bacteria; kingdom Pseudomonadati; phylum Pseudomonadota; class Gammaproteobacteria; order Aeromonadales; family Aeromonadaceae; genus Tolumonas; species Tolumonas lignilytica. Next base: position 2,564,360 of record NZ_AZUK01000001.1, on the reverse strand, counting down.
AGATCAAAATGTGCGGTGCCATCGGTATACAACAAAAATGGAGTATTTATTTTTGTATAATCCAAGCCACTAAAACACGCTAAAGGAACCTTAATCGTTTTCCAGATTTCAGTTGGTAGCGAATTCATGACTGAGGTTAATTTGACCTCAGAAAGACAAGGGTATTCGCAATGAACATCCAGGTTTACGCTCTTCGATGGGTATTCATGTATTTTTACATCAAATTGAAGTGTGGACTCTGCATTCAAATATGGAGTTCGATCAACACCTTTTTGATCAACTGTTTGTGCATAAATTTGCGCAGGTCCGGTTCCTAAGAAGGTAACTTCACGCGCATCATATTGATGCTGATAGTTGATAGCCGTTGTTTTTATATTGGGAAGTGCAGTATCAGCAATCACTGAATCTGTACCATTCCAATTACTCGGATCTCCCAATCGTAATACATGTTCACCAGTGGCTAATTTACCAAAGATTTCCATCGCATCAGTCGCGATGCCAGCATTAGATGGGTCAGTTTGATTACAACCGAAACTGCGATCGTCCAATGTGAGATTGTTCAGATCTTGTGTAGATATTTCACCATTAGTCAGCCCATAACCATATGCAAATAAGACATTATCTGCGTCTAACGCTTGTTCAAAATCAGGCAGAGTATAGTTTGGTATATTGCTTGGTATTTTATTTATTGTAGTGGCACATTTTTTATTTGGCCAAGTGTATGACAGCTTTCCTGTGAAAGGCTTATTGACCGAACCGTTGGCATTTTTAAACAGCACATCGGTAATACCACCCGCCTCTGTGCCGGGCAACCATGCAGCGACAAAAGCATCCGAGTGGTTAATTTCATCATTTACATAGAGTGGTCGACCTGAGAAGAATACAGTCACCACTTTGAACCCAGCAGCTTTTAATTCTTTTATTTTATCAAGATCAGCTTTATAGCTAGTTTTTAAAGCGGCAAATTCCAGTGTTTGTGAGTTCTTAATATCACCATACATTTCAGCGTAGGGGTCTTCTCCAATGACAACCAGTGCGACCCCTCCTGTCGGCATATCAGCGGCATTTGTGACAACGTTGTCTGTTCCGATAGCCTCTTTTAATGCAAGTTCAACAGTTTGAGCGCCAGGGAAATCATTAAGTGTATTGCCTGTACCTTGCCAAGTTAAACTCCAGCCGCCTGTTTGTTTTTGAATATCACTAGCAGCACTACCTGCTAACAGAATTTTTTGATTACGCGCTAATGGCAGAATATTGGCATTATTTTTTAAGAGCACTAACGACTCGCTGACGGCCTCACGAGCAAGTGCTTTGTGCTCAGCTGAACCAAGAATTTCCTGTTTACCCGCTAAAGATCGTAAACTTGGCTGTGGTTTATCCCATAACCCGGCACGCGCTTTGACACGCAGAATTCTAGTGACAGCATCATCAATACGTTCTTGTGGGATCACGCCGCTTTTAACTTTATTGATAACATCTTGGTAAAACGCTTTCCAATCGGCATTGGCAGTGACCATGAAAATATCAATACCGGCATTGACAGCGGCAGGACAACTATTGCTGCTACAACCAGCAACCTCTTGATGACCATTCCAGTCAGAAACTACGAGACCATCAAAACCCATTTGTTGTTTTAACACATCGTGGATCAGATATTTGCTGCCATGGATCTTGTAGTTATAGTCAGTGGCATGAGCACCCCTCGTCTCATCGGGTACTGAGTAGTTAGTGTCGTCATTCCAGCTATTAAATGAGGCCATAACGACTTGAGCACCTGCGTCCAAACCAGAGAAATAGCCTGTCGCATGAATATTACGCAGGTAGTCTTCGCTGTAATGATTTTCGCCACGATCGACTCCGTTGAGTGTTCCGCCATCACCGACAAAATGTTTTACATTCGAAATGACATGCTGATCACCTTTCAGATCAGTTGCTGAACCTTGGATCCCTTCAACCATTTTTCCAGCATAGGTGTGAACAATTTCCGGATCTTCGGAATAACCCTCATAGACTCGTCCCCAGCGGTCATCTCTTGGTGTGGTGACTGTTGGTGCGAATGTCCAATCTAAACCGGTGGCCGCGATTTCCTGGGCTGTCGCTTGGCCGATTTTATAAATCAAATCAGGATCATGCGCTGCACCTAATCCGATGTTGTGTGGGAATAAGGTTGCACCGTAAACATTATTATCACCATGAACAGCATCAGTAGCCCACATGAATGGAATCCAAAATCCACGCCCATCGAACGCTGTTTTAACTGCTAAATAATATTTATCAGATTCTTTGGCCCAATCTGCTGCGGTTGAATGTTTGTTTCCATTCGGATAGTTACCGCCACCATTAAGCAATGAACCTAGCTTATATTGTGCGGCCTCTTCCGGTGTCACTTGAGTTAGATCAGGCTGTATCATTTGTCCAACCTTTTCCTCAAGTGTCATTTGAGACAAAATCCCAGTAATAAATTGTTCCTGCGCAGCATCTGTTTTAATCGCGCTGTTTATTTTTGGCCAAGTTTTGTAATAAGGAACCGAACTAAATGATTCCGATGGTTTATTGACTAGACATCCGGTTAAGAGTGAAGCGCCAATAGCTATCGCTATTAACGAATGGCGAATTTTAAGTTTCACGATGACCATCCTTGTTTATTGTATGCGGTTTCTTGTATAAGAACTTATTATTCATTGATTTATAATGTTTTTTATTTTTACTTATAATTAAAATGTAACCGGATACATTTTAATTATAAAAAATTTGAAATCAAAAGATGTTTAGATCTGCATTGCTTGAATTATGATCAATAACACAAAATTTCTAATTGTCAGAAAAAACACAAACAAGGTGTCATCAGATGCCTTAGATAAGCCGCACAGGTACAAAATATAATTACATGATGATTTTTATAGATTTATTTATTTGTTAGATTGGATTTTCATGTCTTTTCATCTTGTTGATTGTATAGATGCTTATATAACAAGAATTGTGACAGATTGATAAACTCTATAGCTGAACTCCACTGTAAAATGTATCCGCTTACATTTTACAGTGGAGTTCAGTTTCGCACCTTAGAGCAGGTTGTGAACAGGAACTGCTAGTGTGGATTACATTGATTTAGATAATGAAGCTACTGAATGACGGTTTATCAATGAGGGAACCAGTGGCAGCTGTTCCTGAAGCGATCGTTCATTGAGCATATTTTCGATAATGTTCATAGCCCGATGAGCCATCTCTTGGATCGGTTGTTCAACTGATGTCAATGTAGGGTGAGTAAATGCGCAGGCCTCTGTGTTATCGAAACCAATAATAGAAAGTCGTTCCGGAAGCTGTTCACCTTGTTGCTGTAAATAGCTCATCACACCTAATGCCATTTGATCATTGAAACAAAATAATGCAGTTAGTTCTGGCGCTTGATTTAATAATTGATGAATGGCATGTCTGGCATTTTCAGCGCAAAAATTGCCTGAAATAAGCCATTTATCTGAGAATCTCAGTGCTTTTTTTTCAAACCAAGCCTTTACAGCAGAGAGCCTTTCGATATTTTCGACATTATCTTCGACACCTGTCATGATCCCAATACAGCGATGACCATGTTGATAGAGATTCTCAAGCGCAAGTGTCGTTCCCAATTGATTATCAACCACAATGGCGTGTTGTCGATATGCAGTACTTACACAATTCATAAAAACTGTATTTGGTTGTAACTGCAGAAGTTGCTTTAATTCGTTTTCTTTCATAAATGGGACACAAGCAACAATAGCATCACATTGACCACCGGACAGTTGTTTTACGGAACGATAAATATCATCAGCATTGCTATTGCCACATCGGATAATAGTTTGAAAACCACGCTGACGAGCTTTTTGTTCTAGTGCATCAAGTAGCATCGAATAATAGCCACCGCCAACATAGTCAACCAAAATAGCAATAACACCACTACGGTTTGTTGCCAATGCTCTGGCCATTTGATTAGGTCGAAAATTCAACGCTAACATGGCGGCTTCTACTTTTGCTCGTGTGATGGGTTTCACGGCTTCGGGGAAATTCATCACTCTCGACACAGTAGCAATGGATACACCCGCAAATTTAGCAACATCTCTCGCCGTACTCACTCTTTTATCCTATCCGCATAATTCATGCTTGGCATAATATCTTATTGCTCACGGTGTAGCTTCAAGTTTGAAGTTCAACATAGCTTAACGATACTCACGGATAAATTTCTCCGGAGTTTTAAATCCAAGGGCTTTCCTTGATCTCTTGTTTAATCTTCTGGCTAAGTCACTGCGATTCTGTTGGCTCAACAACTCAATATTCTTTTCTGGGGATGTATCGTCTTATCAAACCATTTGTATTTTCATTGGTTCCCCACCAAAGAATGATTGGGCGTCGCAAAGCAAGCTCAGGCGCAACATCTGTATTAAATGGAGAAAACTAAAACGTCCCTATCATTTCATAGAAAATGACTGAAGATCCGCAGATTAAATGAATTCTGACTGGCTGTTATTGAGTTTTAAATCATGAAAACCCGCTTGTTTTTACCTCCTCTCGGTATAACAACCATCTATGATTGGTTACATGACCTATCACGAAAACGGCAATATCTGCTCTTTATTCAGACCTTTGATCCAGATCATCCGATTTGAATCAGTTCTGTTTGCAAAATTTATCCCTCATCCCGTAACCTGTATTGCGCGTTGATCAGCATAATCATGCTCCACCGTAAAAATTTGTTATTCCATAGAATTAAAATGATTTAAGGGGTTTGGGGTGTCCGCAACATATTCAGTAAAACTCTACGATATTGTCATTGGCCATACCCAACTGGAGAAAGCCGACCCACCATTAGGCATGGTGGCAGGGAAAATGGAATTGCAAAATATCGATTCCGGCTATGACTTTTTTTCTGTGTACTGCAAAGAAACGGAAGCACAAATCAACGTGGATTACCCCGATTTTAAATTCATTGATGCTGAATCGATTCGCGGGCTTGGCGTATTTGACGCGCATGATGTGCAGGTCAACGGTGCCACCACCACGATTCGTGGTTTTGACAGCGACAGCTTTGAAATTGAAGTCGCAGGCATTCCTAAAACTGAATATGCAAGTTTATTTCCTGAACACACTGCCGCCTATGAGAACCAATTTAAAAGTCAGTTACGCAGCGAATAACTACAAATCAGAAAACGGACTGCGCACGCCACTGGCGCCATGCTGCAAAACATGGGTATAGATCTGTGTTGTTTTCACATCACTGTGACCCAACTGTTCCTGCACGGTACGGATATCCATTCCTCGGCCCAATAAATGTGTGGCAAAAGAATGACGCAGGGTATGACAACTGACGTTCTTCTCTATTTTTGCCTCGAATGCCGCTCGTTTTACCGCTTTTTGCACAGAGCTGGGATCAATATGATGACGGCGCAATGCTCCATTCTCCGGATCACGACTTAAGCTACGGGCTGAAAATAAAAATTGCCACAGTAATGACCTTGGGGCTTCGGGCATTTTTCTCGCCAGCGCAAACGGCATCCAGACCCCCGCATATTCTGGATGTGCCAGATCATGCTGATGATAAAACTCTACCTGTCGGATCTGTTCGCGTAAGGCGGGAACTAATTCGGCTGCCAACGTCACCCGTCGATGTTTACCGCCCTTGCCATTCCAGACCATGAGTGAAAGATAATCAAAATCAACATCTTGCACTCGTAGCCGCATGGCTTCCATTAAACGCAGACCACTGCCATACATCAACTGTGCCGGTAATCGCAAATGGGCTGGTAACACCGCCAATAGCGAGCGGATCTCGCTGGGTGTCATGACTGTGGGTAATTTACGTCCCTTCGTGCTTTTCTGAAAATTCAGCGCCAGTGTCAGTGGGTTATCGAGAAAATCTTTATATAAAAACGCCAATGCGTTCAGAGCCAGTGCCTGAGTCTTTACCGCCACTTGTCGTTCATTTGCCAAAAATGACAAGAAATGTTCAACCTCCATATCGCCCATTTCTGAAGGATGCTGATTCTGATTAAAGCGAATGAAATAACGGATCCAATAAATATAGGCCTCGATCGAGCTGTGTGAATATTGTCTAGTCACCATATATTCAAAGATTGATGCCAAAAAAGGGGATGATGGTTTCTGCATATCAGAGCAAGCCTGTATATAAAAACAGTTCTTTTGATGTTACTAAATTTTCCTCTGATGCCAGAATTTTTTATCTGGTCAATGCAAGTAGAGTTAAACTAACCTTTTGATTTTATTTTAAATAAATGAATCCTGTAAAAGATGACAGGTCATGAGCAAGGACATTTCAAACCGTATGGTGTCGTTGTAATTAACAGTCATGGCGACCGAGGAAGAAACGGAGTTATTTAATCGATGGGATAAAACATGCTAATATTATGTGCATGTAAAGCAAATCAACTCGGCGATGATACGGTTTTCATCTTCCGGGTCACATATTTAATCAAGTAAAGGTGCAAAATGAGCGGTTTACCTCAATGTCCGAAATGTAATTCGGAATACACATACGAAGATGGCAGCATGTATGTATGCCCTGAGTGTGCTAATGAATGGTCAAAGGATGCCGTTGCAAGCACTGAAGAAACCAAAGTGTATCGTGATGCCCATGGCAACGAATTAAAAGACGGTGATACGGTCACTGTCATCAAAGACCTGAAAGTAAAAGGTTCTTCTTTAGTGGTGAAAATCGGCACTAAAGTAAAAAATATTCGTTTGATCGATGGCGATCACGATATTGACTGCAAAATTGATGGCATTGGAGCCATGCAATTAAAGTCTGAATTTGTTAAAAAAGCATGATGATTCAAGACCGGATGTCTTCCATCCGGTTCTTTTCTAAAAACTGCTTCAACCACCGAATATCTGCTAAAATCGCTCAACTTTCCCGCAGTGAATCGTCTTGAAAAACTGCAATTCCTAATCAGGATATATTGTGACCAATAACGATATTTTACGTCGTCTACGCTATACCTTCAGTTTTAATGATTCCCAAATGATTGATATTTTTGCTTTAGTGGATCATCCGGTAACCCGAGCGCAAATTAGCAACTGGTTGAAAAATGATGATGATCCGGATTATCAGTCATGCCATGACGCTACATTTGCCCTTTTCCTCAATGGTTTTATTAATAAACGACGCGGTAAAAAAGAGGGTAGCCAGCCTGAACCTGAAAAGTCGTTAAACAATAATATCATTTTCAGAAAACTGAAAATTGCATTGGATTTTAAAGATGACGATATTTTGAAAATCATGGAACTGGCAGATTTTAAAATCAGTAGACATGAATTGAGCGCTTTTTTCCGCAACCCCGAACATAAAAATTATCGCGAATGCAAAGATCAGATATTGCGGAATTTTCTTAAAGGCATTCAACTGAAATTCCGTCCCGGCGATACCGCTACCTCTGGTTTCACATGGTAGCCCTGTATCGAGCCCATTGAGCTTATCCATGGGTGTCGACCATTCCCGTTTTCTGCCCCCCAAAAAATCCGTTTTGGGGTCCTTTCATCATGAACGCGAGCAAGACACCAAAGAATAGAGCAGACATCAGCCATGCTCATTGCCGACGATTTGATCTTCCCCCCTTTTTTAAGCATATATACGTGATAAAAAGCCTCAATCGGGAATATTTTTACAAATGGAAATCGCCATGTTTCAGGATGAACAGCTCCAAACGATCGTACAGCATTTGAGTGAGTTAGCTGAAGTCGAAGCCATTGTCTTAGCCGGATCATCTGCCACCCATACCAGCGATAATCATTCTGATTATGACGTGTACGTTTATAGCTCGGCCCCGCTTGAACTGACACAACGTAAACAGGCACTGGCAGGTCTTTACTCATATATGGAGTTCAATAATCAGTATTGGGAAACGGAAGACGATGGCGTTTTACTGAACGGCAAGGAAATTGAACTCATCTACCGGAGTTTTGACTGGCTCGAAAACAGATTAAAACACACTGTCATCGAGTATCAGGCCGAAACGGGTTACAGCACCTGTTTTTGGGCGAATGTGATCCATAGTGAGGTGTTGTTTGATCGCCACCAGCAATTCAGAAAATTACAGCAGCGCTACAATGTTGAATATCCGGTTCAATTACAGCGGAATATCATCAATAAGAACCGGGATTTGTTACGCGGAAAAATGCCCTCTTATTTTGGTCAGATCAAAAAAGCCCTGCTCAGAGACGATCTGATTTCTGTAAATCATCGTATTGCCGCATTTCTTGCCAGCTATTTCGATATTATTTTTGCGCTGAATAAAATCAAACATCCCGGTGAAAAAAAGATCCTGGCCATCTTAAACCAGCAAGCCCCCCTATTACCCCAAGAGATGGAACAGCAGCTTAATCAGATTCTGTCATTTCCGGCCTCAGGTTCCGGCGCATTATTAACTGCATTGAATCAACTAATTGAAACACTCGATCGGCTATTGATCCAAACCGGATTCAATATTCGCGAATTAACCTCCGACGACGCCGTCGTACATCAGTTATTACAAGCTTCTGGTTTGAACAGCAGCGATCTTCAGCAGCCGAATCTTTCGCTATGGGGATATTTTACCGGTGAACAATTAACGGGAATTATTGGTTTGGAACGTTATGGACATATTGGTTTATTGCGTTCTTTAGCTGTTCAACCCAGCGAACGGCAACAAGGTATTGGACAAAAACTGGTGGCTTACCTCGAACAGCAAGCGAGCGACAGCGGGATCCACCAGCTTTATTTACTCACCCAAACGGCGGATACGTTTTTCATCCAGCAAGGCTACCAACTGGTGGCACGTAAAGAGACGCCGGATGTTATTCAGCAGACCTCTCAGTTTTCTGCGCTATGTCCGGCATCCTCCCGCTTGCTGAGTAAATGGCTCAACGGTTCTATGCGTGATGATTAAGAACCAAAGAAATACGACAACTGGCGTCAGTATTTATGAACTACAGGAGAGCATCGAGCAGCCGGCTTTCTCTCGGGCCCAATCCGGCCGTTTTTGCGCATACGCTTCCTTGCCGGATTGTTCGGTATAAGGATGACGCAGAACCTCCAATAATTCTGCAATCGGCTGGTAATTGCCCTGCTCGGCATCCTCAATAACCTGCTGTGCCAGATAGTTGCGTAAAACATAGAGTGGGTTGACCCGATTCATTTTGGCTAGCCGTTCTTGCGCAGGTTGGCCGTCGGCCAGCACACGTTGGCCATAATCCTGAAGCCACGACTGAAAATCGACCTGATACTGCTGAAACAAATCGTCACGATAAAACACATCGGCCAGCACGGTAAGATCCGGCGTATGCGGCTCTACCACTGCCAGTTGCCGGAAGAACAGTGTCATATCCACCTCCGCCTGCTGTAACAAGGCAAACAGACGATCGACCAGCGCACTGTCGTTTTCCTGCCAGTGTGTAAACCCTAGTTTTGCTGCCAGCATCTCGCCGATCTCGCGGGCAAAAGCCTGATCAAATTGGGATAAACCCTCTTCCAGAACCGCATGATCGCTCATCACCGTGCCCAGCGCTTCCGCCAACCGCTGTAAGTTCCAACGGGCAATTGCCGGTTGCCGGCCAAAGCAGTAACGCCGCCCTTCCGCATCGGTGGTGTTGGGTGTCCAGTGCAGATCAAAATTATCCACCCAGCCATACGGACCATAATCCAGTGTCAGCCCAAGGATCGACATGTTGTCGGTGTTCATCACGCCATGCACGAAACCAACCCGCATCCATTCCACCATCAGCGTTGCCGTAGCCCGGCAGATTTCATGGAACCATCGCGCACGACGTTGCGTTGCAGGTTCGCCGGATAAATGCGGAAAATCGCGATCGATGGTGAAATCGATGAGCTGATTGAGTAGCTGATGTTCACCGCGCATGGCGGGCAGTTGGAAATGTCCAAAGCGGATAAAAGAAGGGGCAACCCGGCAGACAATCGCACCAGGTTCCTGCTTTGGATTTCCGTCATAAAACATATCGCGCCAGATCGACTCCCCGGTCAGTACCAGACTTAACGCTCGCGTCGTCGGTACGCCAAGATGATACATGGCTTCGCTGCAAAGAAATTCGCGAATGGAGGAGCGCAGCACCGCTTTGCCATCGCCACGGCGAGAGTAAGGGGTGACGCCCGCCCCTTTCAGTTGCAACTCCCAGCGCTGCTGGTTGTAAATCAGTTCTCCCAGACTGATGGCCCGGCCATCGCCAAGCTGCCCGGCCCACTGACCAAACTGATGACCGCCATAACAGGTGGCAAAGGGAGTCATCCCCGGCAAGACAGCATTGCCGGATAAAGCATTCAACCATGCGCCCGCTGTCAATTCTGCTTCTGGTATCCCCAGTAAAACCGCAACCTCACTGGCAAAGGCAATCAATTGTGGAGTTTCCACAGGCTGTGGAACCACCGGACTCCAGAACGCCCCCAATACCTGCCGGGGCTGGTTTTGCAGCGATGGATCGCCTGGAAGTTCATGAATAAAACGGTTATCAAAATAAAATGCGGTCATGGCGCAGCGACAATTCACGAAAAGACTCATACTCAGCTATACGAAAACGAAGCAGGAGTGATCACATTATCCGGAAAATCGCTGTTTCTTATGTTCGCACCGCATCAAGACAAATCTTGGTTATTGCAATTAAATGGCAAAAACGCGCAATTAAATTTCAAAAATAATAAAAAAACGCTATCTTTCATCAAAAATAGAGCAAGTCATGCACGTGACGTTTGACAAGTTTCGATAAAAGGCGTACACATAATCTAACAGTTCAAAAAGGACACGTTTATGCGCTTAACTTCTCTGCTTCTACTCCTGCTTATCGCGAATCATCGCGCGGGTATGTAGCAGCCAGAATTAAGGCAAAAACATAAAAACCCGTGCAGAGAGCGCGGGTTTTTTTATGCCGCCAGTGCACGAAACCAGTTATCGAGGATAAAGATATGTCAGATCGCGTCATCATATTCGATACCACATTGCGGGATGGCGAACAGGCGTTGCCAGCCAGCTTAACTGTACGTGAAAAATTGCAGATCGCGCTGGCACTGGAACGGCTGGGTGTTGATGTGATGGAAGTGGGTTTCCCGGTTTCTTCACCTGGTGATTTTGAATCAGTACAGACTATCGCACGTCAGATCAAAAACAGCCGCGTGTGTGCCTTGTCGCGCGCGTTGCCAAAAGACATCGATGCCGCCGCCGAAGCGTTGAAAGTCGCCGATCAGTTCCGCATTCATACCTTCTTGGCAACTTCCACCATTCACGTGGAAAGCAAATTGAAGAAAAGCTTTGAAGACGTGTTGGAAATGGGCGTGAATGCCGTGAAATACGCGCGTCGTTTTACTGATGACGTGGAGTTTTCTTGCGAAGATGCGGGTCGTACGCCTATCGATAATTTGTGCCGTATGGTGGAAGCCGCGATCAACGCCGGCGCCCGTACTATCAACATTCCGGATACCGTGGGTTACACTATTCCGACTGAATTCAGCGGCATCATCCACAACCTGTTCAACCGTGTGCCTAACATCGACAAAGCTATTATCTCGGTGCATTGCCATGATGATTTAGGCTTGTCGGTTGCCAACTCTATTGGCGCAGTGCAAATGGGCGCACGCCAAATCGAATGTACCATCAACGGTATCGGCGAACGTGCCGGTAACACTTCGTTGGAAGAGGTCGCGATGATCCTGAAAACCCGTCAGGATCTGATTGGTGTGCATACCAACATCAAGCATCAGGAAATTCACCGCACCAGCCAGTTGGTCAGCCAGTTGTGCAACATGCCGGTACAGCCAAACAAGGCCATTGTCGGTGCCAATGCCTTCTCGCACAGCTCCGGTATTCATCAGGATGGCGTCCTGAAAGCGAAGAACACCTACGAAATAATTACACCGGAAAGCGTCGGCTTAAATCAGAACACATTGAATCTGACTTCCCGTTCTGGCCGCCATGTCATCAAGCACCGTCTGGCCCTGTTGGGTTATCCGGAAGGCTCTTATGATTTGGATCAGATTTACACCAGCTTCCTGCAATTGGCTGATAAAAAAGGTCAGGTCTTCGATTATGATTTGGAAGCTTTGTTGTTCTTCTCTCAGATCCAGGAAGAGCCGGAACACTTTAAACTGAACTACCTGAGCGTGCAGTCTGGTGGCAGCGTGATGGCGACTGCCAGTGTCCGCATGAAAGTCGGTGAGGAAGAAGTGACCGAAGCTGCGACCGGCAATGGTCCGGTCGATGCGGTATATCAATGCATCAACCGTATTACCGGTTATGAAATCAATATCAGTAAGTATGATCTGAAGAGCAAAGGCATTGGCAAAGATGCACTGGGTCAGGTCGATATCGTCGCGGAATTCCAGGGCCGTAAATTCCACGGTATGGGCTTGGCGACTGACATCGTCGAATCATCAGCACAAGCCTTGGTGCATGTGATCAACAATATTTATCGTGCTTTGCAGGTCGCAGAGCATAAAGAACGTTTCGCACAAAAATCAGTCATGGAGACTCTGTAATGGCAAGTTACCAAATCGCGGTGTTGCCCGGTGATGGCATCGGTCCGGAAGTAATGGCCGAAGCGATCAAGGTGCTGGACAAGGTTCAGTCCGTTTTTGGCATCGAATTCAAATTCAGTCAGCATGATGTCGGTGGTATTGCCATCGACAATCACGGTTGTCCGCTGCCAAAAAGTACGCTGGAAGCCTGTGAAGCCGCAGATGCGGTGTTGTTCGGCTCAGTCGGTGGCCCGAAATGGGAACATCTGCCACCAAACGAACAACCAGAGCGTGGTGCCCTGCTGCCATTACGTGGTTATTTCAAACTGTTCTGTAATTTGCGCCCAGCACAGATCCACAAGGGTTTGAACGCGCTGTCACCGCTGCGTGCCGATATCTCCGATCGCGGTTTCGATATCGTCTGCGTGCGTGAACTGACTGGCGGTATTTACTTCGGTCAGCCGAAAGGTCGTGAAGGCGAAGGTGCAATGGAAAAAGCATTTGATACCGAGGTGTATCACCGCTATGAAATCGAACGCATTGCCAAGATCGCGTTCGAATCAGCGCGCGTGCGCCGTAAAAAAGTGACGTCTATCGACAAAGCCAACGTCCTGCAGAGCTCCATTCTGTGGCGCCAGGTGGTCACTGAAGTGGCGAAAGATTATCCGGATGTAGAACTGGGTCATATGTACATCGACAACGCAACCATGCAGTTGGTGAAAGACCCTTCACAGTTCGACATTCTGCTGTGCTCTAACCTGTTCGGCGACATTCTGTCTGACGAATGCGCGATGATCACCGGCTCTATGGGGATGTTACCTTCAGCCAGCCTGAATGCCGATGGTTTCGGTCTGTATGAACCAGCTGGCGGTTCTGCGCCAGATATCGCCGGTAAAGGTATTGCTAACCCGGTTGCGCAGATCCTGTCTGCCGCACTGATGCTGCGTTACAGCTTCAAAGAAGAGAAAGCAGCTCAGGCGATTGAGCGCGCGATTGCTGAAACACTGGCGGATGGCTATTTCACTGGCGATCTGACACAGGGCGCAGGCAAACATCCGGTGCAAAGCACCAGCGATATGGGTTCACAGATTGCGTCACGCATCCGGGAGATCTAAACATGGCTAAGACGCTGTATCAGAAAGTATTTGAAGCGCATGTCGTTTATGAAACGGCTGGCGAAACACCGATTATCTATATCGATCGTCATCTGGTGCATGAAGTGACCAGCCCACAGGCATTTGATGGCCTGCGTGAAAAGGGTCGTAAAGTACGTCGTACTGATCGTACCTGGGCGACCATGGATCATAACGTATCCACTACCACCAACGACATCAACGCGTCAGGTGAAATGGCCCGTATCCAGATGCAGACCCTGATGAAAAATGCCGAAGATTTCGGTGTACCTTTGTATGGTCTGAACCACAAATGGCAAGGCATTGTGCACGTTATGGGCCCAGAAATCGGCCTGACCCTGCCGGGCACCACCATCGTTTGTGGTGACTCACACACCGCCACTCACGGTGCATTCGGTGCACTGGCGTTCGGTATCGGTACTTCTGAAGTAGAACACGTGCTGGCAACCCAGACTCTGAAACAAAACCGGGCGAAAACGATGAAAATCGAAGTCACCGGTAAAGTGGGTCCAGGTGTGACGGCGAAAGACATCGTGCTGGCAATTATCGGTAAAACCGGTACAGCCGGCGGCACCGGTTATGTTGTCGAATTCTGTGGTACTGCCATCCAGGCACTGACCATGGAAGAACGTATGACCGTCTGTAATATGGCGATCGAACTGGGTGCCAAAGCGGGTATGGTCGCACCAGACCAGACTACCTTCGATTACCTGCAAGGTCGTCCGTTTGCACCGGAAGGTGCTGATTGGGATGCCGCAGTGGCCTACTGGTCAACGCTGAAAACCGACGACGGCGCACACTTCGATGCTGAACTGGTATTAGACGGTAATGCTATCGAACCACAAGTGACTTGGGGTACCAACCCTGGTCAGGTGATCAGCATCAACACGCCGATCCCAGCACCGGAAGATTTTACAGACCCCGTTGAACGCAGCTCTGCGCAGAAAGCGCTGGAGTATATGGATCTGAAAGCTGGTCAGAAACTGTCTGACGTGAAGATCGACAAAGCCTTTATCGGTTCTTGCACCAACGGTCGTATCGAAGATATCCGTGCAGCGGCTGCCGTTGCGAAAGGTCGCAAAGTAGCAGCAGGTGTGCAGGCATTGGTGGTTCCTGGTTCACAACAGGTAAAAGCACAGGCGGAAGCGGAAGGTCTGGATAAGATCCTGACCGAAGCCGGTTTTGAATGGCGTCTGCCAGGTTGCTCTATGTGTCTGGCGATGAACAACGACCGTCTGGAACCGGGCGAGCGTTGTGCCGCCACCAGCAACCGTAACTTCGAAGGCCGTCAGGGTCGTGGTGGTCGCACTCACCTCGTCAGCCCTGCGATGGCAGCTGCGGCCGCGATTGCCGGTCACTTCGTTGATGTTCGTGAATTGTAAGGAGAACCGCCATGCAAGAGTTTAAACAACACACTGGTCTGGCCGCTCCGTTAGACAGCGCCAATGTCGATACCGACCAAATCATTCCGAAACAGTTTTTGCAACGCGTTTCCAAACTCGGTTTTGGTCAGAATCTGTTTCACGACTGGCGTTTTCTGGATGATGCCGGTACACAGCCAAATCCGGATTTCGTACTGAACTTTCCTCGCTACAAGGGTGCTTCCATCCTGTTGGCACGGGAGAACTTCGGTAACGGCTCCAGCCGTGAACATGCGCCATGGGCGCTGGCTGATTTCGGTTTGAAAGCCGTGATCGCACCGAGTTTTGCGGATATCTTCTACGGCAACTCGCTGAACAACGGTCTGCTGGTGGTGCGTCTGAAAGAAGACGAAGTCGATGCGCTGTTCAAGCTGGTCGAAGCCAACGAAGGCCAGACCATCACGGTTGATCTGGAAGCCAAAGAAGTACGTGCGGCGGATTACTGCTTCAAGTTTGAAATCGATGACTTCCGTCGTTACTGCATCATGAACGGTCTGGACAACATCGGCCTGACGCTGCAGCACGCCGATGCCATTGATGCGTATGAAGCGAAACAACCGGCCTGGTTGTAATTCTTTTCTGACTCATCACGAGATAAAAAAGGGAATCTGCTGATTCCCTTTTTCTTTGCGCGCGAAATCTAACCAGCCCTAATTTCCACACCCGCCTGTAACAACGCTTCGCGTACTTTGCTTGCAAAGCTCACGGCATGAGTACCATCACCATGGATACAGATCGTGTCGGCTGCCACGTCAATCCACGCTCCGGTTGCAGTTTTTACCCGCTGTTCTATCACCATGCTCACTACCTGTTGCACGGCTTCCTCATCCGATTGTAGCAACGCATTGGGTTGTGAACGTGGCGTCAGCGAACCATCACTCTGATAGGAGCGATCGGCAAACACTTCACTGGCTACCCGTAACCCCGCCGCTTTGCCTTCGGCCACCAATGCACTGCCCGCCAAACCATACAGCAGTAATGAGGCATCCACATCCCGTACAGCACAGGCGATGGCCCGCGCCAGCGCCGGATCTTTTGCCGCCATGTTATACAATGCACCGTGGGGTTTGACATGATGCAGTGCAACACCGGATACGGTCGCAAACCCCTGCAATGCCCCCAACTGATACACCATCAGGTCATACACTTCCTGCGGGGAAACCAGCATATTACGACGGCCAAACCCCGCCAAATCCGGCAATCCCGGATGTGCTCCAATCGCAACGCCATGCACCACCGCCGCTTCCAGTGTTTTTCGCATTACGGAGGGATCTCCGGCATGAAAGCCACAGGCAATATTGACGGAGCTGACCAGCGGCATGAGTTGCAAATCAGCACCTAATGAATAGACGCCAAAGCTCTCGCCCATGTCACAATTCAAATCGATCTGCGCCATTCGTTTTATTCCTTATTCAGGCCAAGTGAAATTCGCGCCAAATAACGTTGCTGAACCGACAGCGCAGAGGCGGCTTCAGCTCGTGAGACAAGTTTGAAGTGCACATCGACGCCCGGTCTGAGTTGCCCTAATTTCCACAAATCCGCCTGAATGATGGTGGCAATGCGCGGATATCCTCCCGTCGCTTGTGCTTCCGCAGCAAGCATAATGGGCTGGCCATTATGCGGCACCTGGATCACGCCGGGGAAAACACCCTGTGACAACAACTCGCTTTGTACTGTACGGCTGAGTGTTTCCCCTTCCAGCCGAAAGCCCATCCGATTACTGTCGCTCGATACCCGCCAGCCGTGATTAAAAAAGGCCTGCTGTGCCTCGTCCGTAAATTCATGACACTCCGCACCGGCCAGTACGCGGATTGCCTGATTCAAGGGGGGCAATAACACGCCTCGGGCCATCAGTTTGCGGTGCGCTTTTTTCCCGAGCAGCAGTTGATCGCCATTCTGCAATTTCCGGCCAGCATAACCACCAAACCCGGCTTGTACATCTGTGGCCCGCGCGCCCATCAGCGACGGGACATCAATGCCCCCGGCGACAGCCAGATAAGCACATAGGCCGTTACGCGGTGAATTCAGGGTCAGTATGTCGCCAACTTTGGCTTTTCTTGCCCAACCTAACAGCACGGGCTTCTGATTCAGCGTGGCAAAACATTCACACCCTGCCAGTGCAAACCAGGTGTCTTTATGAAATCTGATTTGCGTAAGGCCGTAAAACATTTCCAGCCCCGCCGCATGGTCATCATTTGCCAGTAACCGGTTGGCAATTAGCAAAGATAAGCCGTCTAACGCCCCCGCCTGACTCACCCCCTGATGCCGCAAGCCATGACGCCCCAGATCCTGTACTGAGACCAGTGGCCCGGCCTGTAAAATTTCAATCATAGCAGGCTCCGTTGATCACAAACCGCACTCGATCGCCCGGCAGCCATAACGAAGGTGCATCGCGATGTGGGTCAAATAACACAGCCTCGGTGTGTCCGATAATTTGCCAGCCGCCCGGTGAAGCTTGCGGATAGACGCCCGTATACTCATCACCAATCGCGACTGAACCTGCTGGTACCACCTGCCGCGGCGAAGCCCGTCTTGGTGTCGTCAGCCTTTTTGACATTCCGCCCAGATAGGCAAAGCCCGGCTGGAAACCGAGAAAAAATACCGTGTATTCCGCTTCGCTGTGAAGACGCACCACCTCTCGCTGACTCAACCCGGTCTGCTGTGCAATCTCTGCCAGATCCGGCCCAGCCTCACCGCCATAGTTCACCGGAAGTTCGATGTGCCGTGCGGTGTGCGACAACGCATCGATCTGCTCCCATCCGCGCAACAAACTCGCCATCAAGGCGGTGCCATCCTGTTGGGTTGCATCAAACTGCAGTGTCAGATTATTCATGCCCGGCACAATTTCAGTGATCCCCGGCATCTGTTGATAAGATGCCCCCAATGCCCAGATCTTTTGCTGATGAGCGAATGAAACCGGCGCGGGCGCCTGCAGGGTGACCGCATTTTCACTGGCCCAGTAGCAGCGGGCTGACTGTTTTTTCGACATAGATTCTCCGCGGTTGAATGCATACCGTTGGCTCAAATCGGGCACAGGGTGCTGTTTTCTCCCGTTATCAATAGCATAAAAATCACCGGAATTCAGGGTTGTCGCCGCTCAGTTGCCAGGCATTTGCATTCACATCTGATTGCTTTCCGGCTCCACTCTGGCAACATGAGCCGCAATATGATGTCGTAACGGGAGTAAACTCATGACACCGACTCCACCGGTGAAACACCTGTGGCGCAACTTCTTGATGCTGTTAAAACCATTCTGGGCATCGAAAGAAGGCAAAACCAAAGGCCTATTACTTTTATTGGTTGTGCTGGCACTCTCCGCAGGTTCCGTTTATTTACAGAAAGTCCTGAATAGCTGGCATAACCAGTTTTATAACTCCATTCAGGGGTATGATTTTCCTCAATTTAAAAGTCTGTTATTGACCTTTTGCTGGCTGGCGGCCATTTGGGTGTTGGTGGGTGTTCATCGCACTTACTTCAATCAGATGTTACAAATCATCTGGCGCCGCTGGCTGACGCAACATCGGATCTCGCACTGGCTGGCCAACAATAACTTTTACCGGTTGCAACTGACCGACCGTCAGACGGATAACCCCGATCAACGTATTGCAGAAGATATCAACGAATTTGTCGGCTCAACACTATCGCTGTCGATCGGCTTTCTGTCACAGATTGCCACACTGTTTACTTTTTTGAGCGTGTTGTGGACATTATCAAAGCCCTCCACTCTCTCTATCGGCAATACCTCGTTCCATTTGTCGCAGGGGTATATGGTCTGGGCCGCCCTAGCCTATTCCGTCTTTGGCACGATACTGACTTTCTGGATTGGTCGCCCGTTGGTCAAACTCAATTTTAACCAGCAGCGTTACGAAGCAGATTTCCGTTTTTCTCTGGTTCGTATGCGCGAAAATGCCGAAGCCATCGCCCTGTATCAGGGATCTCAGGAAGAAGGTGGATATCTGCGTAACCGCTTCCTGCAGGTGGTCGATAATTTCTATGCTCTGATGAAACGTCAAAAAGTACTGGGCTTTTTTACCCTGGGCTTTAATCAGACCGCAGTGATTTTCCCTGTGGTGTTAGGCGCTCCACTCTATTTTGCCAAGCAAATCACCCTGGGCGATTTGATGCAGACGTTGTCTGCATTTGGCATTGTGCAAGGTTCCATGTCATTGCTGATCGACAACTATACCGATTTGGCCCGCTGGAAATCGGTCGTCGACCGTCTTGCTACTTTTGAACAGGGCTTGCAGCAGGCTGAAAATCTGCCTCGCCTGCAACCCGAGAAAACGGGTCATGCATTGCAACTGCAGCAGGTTGGCATCACTCAACCAGATGGCACCTGTCTGATGGAAAATGCCAACTGGCAACTGACAGCGGGCGATTCATTATTGATTCAAGGCCCGTCAGGCTGTGGCAAATCAACATTGCTGCGTACCCTGGCAGGGTTATGGCCGTTTGCCAGCGGCAAAGTGAACTATCCTGAAAATAGCCAGTCGCTGTTCCTGTCACAAAAACCTTACCTGCCGCTGGGCAGCCTGCGTCAGGCGTTGAGCTATCCATTGGCCGAAGTCAGCAATACCGAAGCGGCCAGAGTGTTGCAGCTCGTCGGCCTGGAAAAACTGACCGCCCAACTGGACAATGTGGAAATGTGGGGACAAATCCTCAGTCTCGGTGAACAGCAGCGCGTCGCCTTTGCCCGCATACTGCTGGTTGAACCCAATGTTCTATTCTTAGATGAAGCCTCTTCGGCGCTGGATGAACAGAGTGAAGCCGAGCTCTATCAATTGCTGCGTAAAGAGCTGCCGCACACCATCATCGTCAGTGTCGGTCATCGCAGCACATTGCAACCGTTCCATGAGAAGACCCTGTTATGGCAAGCAAACGGACAATGGCAATTCGCCTGATCCCGCTGTGTTTAGCACTGGCGTTGCTTAACGGCACAGCCAGTGCGCAACAACAAGCCTTCTCGCGCGAAGGCCTGCAACTGCATTATGTCTGGAAATACGATAATGCATCGACTCAGGCCTTTACGCTCACGTTACCTGCAGAGACCGCCTTACCACCCTGGAGTGCATGGCGCTCTGCGCAGGCAGATGCGTTTGTATTTCAGCAATTGGTGCGTGATGCCCGGGAACAGTATCCGGATGTCAGCTTCCGTTTTCGTCAGACGGCCGACGGTGGCCGGGTTGATTATCAAACCAGCGACGAAAAGCTGCTCCCGCAGATCAAAAGCTGGCTGGCACAGCAACAATCCACGCTCTTCAATGCCTATCTGGATCAGCACTACTATAAACGGCATGGCGGTAACGACAGTCATTTAATCCGACCTGATCATGTCCGGATCGCGGCCGACAGCAGCCCTGAATTACAGGAAATCGCACAGACGCTACAACGAGTCATCGTCGCGTCTGCCACAGAAGAACAGAAAAAGCGCTATCCGAACGATGAAAAATCGCTGGTGACAGCCGGTCTGTTAGATTTTGTGCAATCGATTCCTTATGACCCCCTGCAATCCAGTGATGGTTTGCGAGGCGTGACGTTTCTGATGCCGGAGCAGGTGCTGGCACAAAATCGTGGCGACTGTGATAGTAAAAGCGCCCTGATGATGGCCTTACTGGCAGCGCTTTATCCCGACTTGCCACAAGCGATTGTGTATATTCCGGATCACGCTTTATTGGCCGTTGCGCTTCCTGCTTATAGCGGAAATGAAGAGACAGTTGCTATTGAAGGGCAGCCCTTTCTGCCCCTGGAGGTTACCGGCCCGGCCGAATTGGCACCCGGTGTATTGGGAGAAAAAAGTCGTCTGTATCTTCGCAGCCATGAGTATCAATATGAGCGTTTTCACCCGACAGTGACAAATTCGACCCCTAATTGAACTATCTCATCGATCGTTTCCAACCTCACTATTTTGGCATCGGCAACAAAAGGCGGTAATGCATTGCTGTTCGTCGATAAACTCACACTCAGGATTTCCTCCAGCGTAAACTGAGTATCGGTCTCCACCTCAATGGCCATGCCGTTGGCGCTGAGATCCCGGCAAGTAGCGAGAATATGTTCAGAACCGCGAATCAGAGTAACAGGCGCATTGATCACCATACGCATGAAAGTGCGTCGTTCGCGGGTGGTTGTCAGCATAGTTATCTCCTTGAATAGGGGTTAGAAAACGTTTTCAACTTCGATATATTTAATCAGGTATAGTAAAAACCTAGCATCACTCCATTATTACGTCACTGGTTTTACGGCCATTTCGTTACTAAAATAACAATGTTTCTCAAACGGGGTGCGGGCGTCCGCTGAGATCATACCCGGTGAACCTGATCCAGTTCATACTGGCGTAGGGATTTGAGAGTGGCGCATTCATCCTTCGGCCATGCTCAGAAATTGACGCCTGCACAACCGCTACCTACACAGATATAAATGGAGTATAGCATGCGTCATTTTGGGTCATGGCTTCTGACCGCCGTCTTACTAACCGGCTCGACACTCGTTCAGGCCGCCGAATCCAAACCGGTATTGACGGTTTACACCTATGATTCCTTTGCCAGTGACTGGGGGCCGGGCCCGAAAGTCAAACAGGCCTTTGAAGCTGAATGTCAGTGCGAACTGAAATGGGTGGCACTGGAAGATGGCGTGGCGATCCTGAATCGTCTGAAGCTGGAAGGCGCTCATACTAAAGCCGATGTGGCGCTGGGAATGGATGAAGGTATGCTGGCTGATGCGCGGAACAGTCAATTATTTACCGCTCACCATGCGGATCTGAAAAGTTTGAGCCTACCCGGTGGCTGGCACGATGAGACCTTTTTGCCGTTTGATTACGGCTATTTCGCGTTTGTCTATGACGGGAATAAGCTGCAACACCCTCCGCAAAGCCTGAAGGAGCTGGTCTCTCGCAACGATCTGAAAATCATTTATGAAGATCCTCGGACCAGTACCCCCGGACAAGGATTGCTGATGTGGGTGAAAGAGGTTTATGGCGATCAGGCTCCCGCGGCCTGGGAGCAACTGGCGAAAAAAACGCTGACCGTCACCAAAGGCTGGAGTGAAGCCTATGGCATGTTTTTGAAAGGACAAGCCGATCTGGTGCTCTCTTACACAACCTCGCCGGCCTATCATCGTCTGGCGGAAAACAAACAGCAATATCACGCGGCCATGTTCAGCGAAGGTCATCTGCGTCAGGTTGAAGTAGCAGCACAATTGAAAAATGCCCAACAACCGCAATTGGCGCAGCAGTTTATGCAGTTCCTGCTGACAGATCGTTTTCAGAAATTAATTCCGGAAGGTAACTGGATGTATCCCGTGACAAACATTCCACTGCCTGATGGCTTTAACCAACACGAAACGCCAGCGAAAACGTTACAGATCGACCCGCAGAAACTGGGCGAACGTAAACGCTGGATCAAAGAGTGGTTACAGGCTGTCAGTCACTGATGCGGCGGCGTTTCTGGTGGTGTTCTGGCTCGTTGGTGGCCGCACTGATTTTATCGGTCACACTGGGCCCGTTGACGGCTTTGCTGGCCCAGCCGGAAACGACCTCCGTTCAGCTCTGGCAAGACAGTTATCTGCTGCATGTGGTCTGGTTCAGTCTGAAACAGGCCACACTCTCCACACTGCTGAGTTTATGTCTGGCGATACCGCTGGCGCGTGCGTTGTTTCATCGTCAATTCCCCGGCAAGACATTGCTCTTACATCTTTTCGGCTTATCGCAGGTATTACCGGTCATCATAGCCTTGTTCGGGCTGGTCGCAGTACATGGTGCACAAGGCTGGCTGAGGCAACTGGCGTCATGGGCTGGGCTGACATTGCCCGATTATTTGTTTGGCCTCTCCGGCATTCTGCTGGCCCACGTCTTTTTTAATATGCCGTTGGCGACACGCTGGCTGGTACAGTCGCTGGAGCAGATCCCTCACAATTACTGGCGGCAGGCAGCACAACTCAACATGACAGAATGGAGCCGTTTTCATTTGTTGGAATGGCCTGCCATGCGCCGATTGTTGCCGGGGTTGGCGAGCCTGATCTTTATGCTCTGTTTTACCAGTTTCACCATCGTCATGGCCTTGGGCGGCGGGCCGCAGGCCACCACACTGGAGGTTGCCATTTATCAGGCGCTGCGCTTTGATTTTGATCTGGCCGCCGCCGGACAACTGGCCTGCTGGCAGTTGGTGCTGGGCACCATCGTGGTCGCCTGTTATGGCTGGCTGAAACCTTCATCACCCCATCTGACTACCACCTCAGGCCAGTATGTGCGCTATCAACCCCATGCGCTGCTTCCCGATTTGTTTGCATTATTGACGGGGTTGGCGCTGTTTCTGCCCCCACTGCTGGCTATTTTCTGGTATGGACTGCAAGCCCTGCTTAACCAAAGCTGGCAGCAGTCGCTGCTGTTACAGACAACCCGGCAATCGTTGTCCATTGCCGCTTGTGCCGGACTCCTTGCGTTAAGTTTCAGTATCGGGCTGTTACTCACCGGTCAGCATTTAAGTGTGCGTCTGCACTCCCCGCAGTGGGGACGACTCCTTGCCGGCACCGGTTCCTTGATTTTGCTGATCCCGACATCAGTACTCAGTACCGGCTTGTTTATTCTGCTACAGGCACGCGTTGATCTGTTTGCGCAAGGGTTCTGGTTGGTGATCTTGCTGAATGCACTGGCAGCCCTACCTTATACGCTGCGCGCCTTACAAGAACCGATGCAAGATCTGCTGGTTCGCTATGACCGGTTAGCCGACAGTCTGGGGTTGTGCGGAATGTCGCGGCTGCGCTGGTTGGAATGGCCGCTGCTTTGCCGCCCAGCCGGACGCGCTCTGGCTCTGGGCATGATTTTTTCGTTGGGCGATCTGGCCGCGATTGCCATGTTTGGCAGTGATAACCTGCAAACTCTGCCCTGGCTGCTGTATCAGCAACTCGGGCATTATCAGATGGCAGCGGCTTCCGCGACCGCGCTGATATTATTACTACTTTGCATCACGCTGCTCTGGCTGGTTGAATGGCTCGCCAGCCGCAATGAACAGCGTGATCCTCCCTCTTTGCTGGAGTAAGCATGTTATTTGTTGAAAAAGTGCAAACCCGGCGTCAAGGGCGTCTGTTTGAGTTTTCCCTGCGCTTGCAGCCGGGAGAGATCGGTCTGTTACTCGGGCGTTCTGGGAGTGGCAAATCTACCTTGCTGGAGCTGTTGGCCGGTTTTCTGCCCATGACTGATGGTGTTTTGTTAGCCGAAGGGCAGCCTATTCAGCAACTGCCACCCGCGGAACGGCCGTTTACGATGCTGTTCCAGCAACATAATTTGTTTGAACACTTAACCGTACAGCAAAACATCGGGCTGGGCATTCGGGCCAACCTGAAACTCTCCCGGCTGGAACAACATACCCTGCTGGAGGCGGCGGAACGGCTGCAAATTCAAGATTTGTTAGCCCGATACCCGGCGTCGTTATCTGGCGGACAGCAACAACGCGTGGCGCTCGCCCGCTGTCTGGTGCGACGTAAACCCTATTTATTGCTCGATGAACCCTTTTCGGCACTCGATCCTGCATTACGTCAGGAGATGATGCAGGAAGTCCGGCGTCTGGCCACGGAACAGCGTATCGGCGTTTTGCTTGTCTCACACCAGCCACAGGAAGCCAAAGACAACGCCGACTGGCTCGGTTTTGTTGATGAGGGGAAACTGCAATTTACCGCCCCGATGAATGCACTGACGCTACCACCCAGTGAGGCATTTGCCGCCTATCTGGGGATACCACTGGCACGTTGATTGGCAGGCCCCTAACACAGGGGCCTGATCAGAAGCTACAGATTTTCCTCAGCAAATGAAGCCAAACGACTGCGAATAACACCATTCAGGAAGATATTCGCACTTCCTTCAAAGTCTTTAAACCGCTCGACGATATAGGTCAGACCGGACGTTACCGGTGTCAGATAATTGGAGTCAATCTGCGCCAAGTTACCGGAACAGACAATCTTGGTGCCTTCACCACAACGGGTGATGATAGTTTTCAACTGTGATGCCGTCAGGTTCTGACATTCATCCAGCAATACAAAAGTATTCTGGAAACTGCGGCCACGCATAAAGTTCACCGATTTAAACTGGATATTGGCCTTCTCCATGATGTATTGCAGCGAGCTTTCGCGACTTTCATCGTGCTTATGCAACACCTCCAGCGTATCGGTGACCGCAGCCAGCCAAGGCAACATTTTTTCCTCTTCGGAACCCGGCAGGAAACCAATACTTTCCGCAATTTCCGGCGTATTGCGTGTCACGATGATGCGTTCATAGATCCCGCGCTCAATCACCAATTCCAGTGCGGCCGCTACCGCCAGCAAGGTTTTACCACAGCCCGCCGGCCCGGTCAGGATCACCAAATCCAGGGTCGGATCCAGCAAAGCATCTAACGCCATTCCCTGATAAATATTCTTCGGATGCACACCCCAAGCGTGACGGTTCATCAGGCGTTCGTACCCGATATCCTTGATGAATAACGAACCTTCCTCGCGTTTTTGTATTCGCCCGGCGAAGCTTTCTGCTTCATCAATCAGATATTGATTAATGTGCGTCCCTTGCAGGATGTTTTCATCAATCCGTTGGAATACATCGCGACCATGGGAAATCGTCTCACACTGCCCAACCTGATCCCAGAAGGAACCGGGTATCCTCTGAAATCCTTTAGATAGCAAACGCACATCATCAATCAACTGGTCAGTGCGATAATCTTCGACTTTTGCCAGCCCGGCGCCTTTGGCTTTCAGACGCATGTTGATGTCTTTCGTCACCAGCACGACCTGACGATCTTTACGCACATTTTGCAGGTAAAGCGCCAGATTGATGATGCGATTATCCGCTTCTTTGTTGGTGAAAACTTCTTCGCCGCCCGGTAAATGGTGATCGGTCACGATAGAGATCAGACCACTGCAACCACCACCGGCGGTATTTTTCAGACAGATGCCGCTGGTAATTTCTTCGGGGGTAGCATCACGGAACAAATCTTCCAGCGTGCGGATCGCGACCCGCGCTTCACGGCTGACATCTTTCTGGCGGTCTTTGATATTGTCGAGTTCTTCAAGCACCGTCATCGGTATGACGATGTCGTGTTCCTGAAAGGAGTAGATGGAGAGGGGTTCGTGCAATAACACGTTGGTATCAAGGATGAAGAGTTTACGTTCATCGCTATCCATAGGCAGCCTCCTTTGGCCTGATGTGCCAGATGACAAATTCATGTCAGCCACAACATACGCAAATAATCAAAAGCCAATATCTATATGATAAATATAGATTATTAATTAAGTTACCTTCTGAGTATTTCAGTTTTGTGATACACAATGTGATACATAGCCAAGTTTTATTCCTTGTATTAAGTACGACTTCTGCAACAGGATCGACCAACACTAATAAATAATAATCGTTATACTTTAACTATTGCTTACTCTTGCTTGAGTCGCAATCAAATAGTTAATACCGAGCATGAACCCTAATCAGTAACTCAAAACATGCAGACACCAAATAAAACCACCATGGATAACTTCATGAAAAGTAAAAATTTTATAGCCAAGATTATCGTTATCTTTACTGGATTAACTTTTTATGTACATGCGACTTCGGTGTCTTCAACAAACACAGTGTCATTATCCGCGCCAATCAACACCGGTAAAATAATGAACGACACTGTGTATCTGCTGGAGGCTGAAAACGGCTCATTTGCCGGTAATTTGCAGCCAGTGACATTGACAGAACTCAATGCCAGTCAAGCCACGAATCTGATCCGTACAGGCCAGGCGTCAACACCCGCTAATGGGGTCTATACCAAGATCATTGGTGGCACAGCTACAGGCGATGGTTCTGGCTTGAGCTCCCCCTCTATTACCTATGATGCCAATGGGATTGGTACATATAATTACACCAACCCCGCCCCTAAATGGATGTCAAACCTTCTGGTTGGCGCCTGCAACAACCCAACGACCACCAATGGTGTAACCAGTTGCCCAACTAATAGCTCAGGGTATATGACAAGCGATACTGCCCATTTTTTTGAGTTCTTTTGTGGTGGTACGTTGATCAATGAGGCTTGGGTGATGACGGCAGCGCATTGTCTGTCAGGACTGGAAGATGGTAACGGTAATCCTTTGACGGTAGCCTTTGTTTCAGTGCAAGTCGATGATGATTCCTATATTACTGACTCACAAGGTCGCAAAATTTACAACTCCGGCTCTGGGGTTATCCGTGATAATCAGCAATATCGGGATTATGCTGATATGTATGTGGCTAACCCAAATTTTAACAAAGCGAATATATCTCAGGGCAATGATATTGCCTTACTGCGACTGACTAACCCGCTGTATTCAGGCACTCGTGATGTTCCTGTCACCCCTGTGTTGACGGCAAAAACCGCCTCGACGGCGTCAACCTTTACAGTAGGAGAAACACAGACGATTTATGGTTGGGGCGTGACCGATCCAACACTGAATGTGAATAACGCAACCTCAAGCAATCTGTCTACGGTTCTGATGGAAGGCACGGTGCCATTCGTCAGTCTGGATACGGTTAACAAACAGATTTGGTCGGGCGCGACTGGTCAGGATACCTGTTCTGGCGATAGTGGTGGCCCGCTGCTAAATTCGGCAGGTACAGAAGTCGGCATCACCAGTTATGGTGTCACACAATATTGTGGCACAAGCACAGCGTCATCTTATACCGATGTGGGGGCCTTCTATACCTGGTTACGTACCGTGATGAACGCCAATGCGAAAGCGGTAACATCATGCATCAGCGGTTATGATTGCTATGTGAATGGTACATTGATTAGTGCAACCACAGGCACTAATACAAGTTCAGGCTCTACAACCACGACGAGTTCAAGCGGCGGTGGTAGTTTTGGTATCGAGTGGATTGCGCTGGCGGGTCTTGCCGCTGTTGTAAAACGCCGTTGCGCTAAAGCGAAATGATCAAACAAGGCGGGGGCAATGAAAAAAATAGCTTCAGGAATGACCATTTGCGCCTTAATGATTGCGGCCTGCTCTGCTGATGACGCCAAGCAGGAAAACAGACACGCCACAAACAGCCAAACCGCAAATAGAATAGTGACGCTGGATGTTAGTGCAGCTCAAGCCACCGACATCACGCCAGTGACCTCTCAAGCGGTACGTACCGAGACTGGATTCCCCAGAGAAATAAAAAACAACAAAATGGCTCCGCCAAATGTTATCCCCGGACGCTAATTTCTTTTTCTTGAAGTGCTGAAACCAACGATTTAAGTCACAAATTGAACAGCGTTCTTTACATTATTCCTCTTGATTCCATTTATCTTTTATCTCGATTATCCGCGGCTGGATGTTCAGAAACAGCTCAACCAGTGCCGGATTGAAATGCGTGCCGCTGTTTGCCCGGATCTCTGCTACCGCCTCCTCCGCACTCCAGGCTTCCTTGTAAGAACGTTTCATCGTCAGCGCATCAAACACATCGGCTAATGCCACAATCTGTGCTGATGCGGGGATTTGATTACCGACCAACCCATTGGGATAACCGCTGCCATCCCATTTTTCGTGGTGATGCAACGCAATTTCTGCCGCCATTTTAAAGATGGGGGTATCGCTGCGCTGCAGGATGTCATAACCGATAGTGGTATGCTGGCGCATGATCACCCATTCCTCAGCGGTCAATTTGCGGGGGGCTTTGAGAATGCCGTCAGGGATCCCGATCTTGCCGGTATCATGCAATGGCGCGGCTAACTCGATGCGTTCGGCCAAGTCTTCCGGCCAACCAGCCGCTTCCGCGATGGCACGCGCATAGGCCGCCATACGCCAGATATGCAAGCCGGTATCGTTGTCGTTATAGTGACCGGCCGCCCCCAGCATGTAGATCGCTTCGCGCTGGCTGTCCTCCAGCTCTTTGATATGCACCAGCGACAGGTGTGTTTGTACCCGCCGGCTCACAATCGCCGGTGAGACCGGTTTATGAATATAATCGACCGCGCCGACGTCAAACCCGGCTGCTTCGTCGTCCACCTCGCCCATCGCGGTAATAAAAATGACCGGAATATCGCTCGTCAGTGGGTTGGCCTTCAAACGACGACACACCTCATAGCCGTCGAGATCCGGCATCATGACGTCCAGCAGAATCAAGTCAGGATGATGGGCTGTCACCGCATCCAGTGCCGTCTGCCCGTTATGTGCGAACAGCAATTGGTAGTCGTCTCGCAAGATCTGCCGTAACAACTGCAGATTGTTCGGTTCATCATCCACCAACAGAATTTTTTTTTCCATTATCCCGATCTCCGGTTAGACAACAGCTCTTGCTCTAACTTCTTCAGCTCCTCTTTGGCACCGCGAAAATCAAATCGTTCAATATAATTATTGATTGCGGCCATATCGCTGCTGCGGACATATTCGGCAAGCTGCTTCATGACTGGTTCGGTTTTATCAGGGTTCAGTTGATCCAGCGCCACCGCGAGCTGCCGGAACAAATCCTGTACCACGACCTGATCAAACTCTTTCAGCACCCGTTCCCAATCGCCGGGAACATGCAATGACTGAATGGCATCACTCGCCTCATGCAGAGCCTGTTTTAATGAGGGTAATAATGTTATTGCGGCATCGCGCTGCCTGTTTTTTAAATACATATCAATTTTGATGGCCAGCTCCGCCACCTGCTTCAGCGACAAATTCCCCGCCAGCCCTTTCAGGGCATGTGCCACCGATCTGGCCGGTTCGACATCGTCGGGGTGTTGTAGCAGCAGATGTTGCATGGTGTCGGCATCCAGGGTTTGTTGCCGGGAGAAATTGGTCAATGCTTTGATGTAGGCGTAAATATCACCCCAATTCCTGATTGCTTTAGTATAGTCGGCAACAGCATCCAGCGGGGTCAGATCCACCTCTTTATTACCGGGAACAGATAACATGATTGCGTTATTCGTATGACCTTTTTCCGGGGGTACCAATTTTTCCATCAGGGAGAACAGTTGATCGAATTCGATCGGCTTGGCGGCGATGGCATCCATCCCCGCATCGAGGTATTTCGCTTCGTCCTCTTTCATCACACTGGCCGTCAGTGCAATGATCGGCATGTGCAAATCGCTGCCGGTTTCTGACTGCCGGATCAGCCGGGTGGCTTCCAGCCCATCCATTTCCGGCATCATGACATCCATCAGAATAATGTCATAGTCGCCTTTCTGATTCGCCGCGACGGCTTCAAACCCATTTCTGGCCCACTCCACCACATGCCCGGCCTGCCTGAGCCGGATAGTAGCCAGATAGGCATTATTCTCCACATCCTCAACCAGCAACACATTGAACAAACGCGGCGGAATAAAAGCCTCGTTCAGTGTGCGGGCTTCTTCATAGAGACAGGTGACACCCGGTTCGGCTTCTGGCAGATGGATAGTGAAAAACACCGACGTGCCCACGCCCAGTTTGCTCTCCAGCCAGATATGCCCACCCATGAGATCGATGATTTGCTTGCAAATGGTGGTACCCAGACCGGTTCCGCCAAAACGGCGGGAAATAGAATTATCGGCCTGCGTGAAGGGTTCAAAAATTTTGGCCACTTCCGCTTCCGACATGCCGATGCCGGTATCCAGCACCTCAAACAGCACTAGGTCGGCCTGCTCTGTCGCCCGGATCACCACTCTAACCGCACCTTCATTGGTGAATTTCACCGCATTGCTCAATAAATTCAACATGACCTGACGCAACCGGGTGGGATCGCCCATGACCCGCAGCGGCAAACGACTATCATATTCAATGCCAATCATCAGATCTTTTTCTGCCGCCCGCTGGTGCATCAGTTCAACCGTATCGGTGATCATGTTGGGCAGATTGAACGCGATACGTTCAAGCTTGTATTTACCGGCTTCCAGACGGGATACATCCAGAATGTCATTGATGATGGTCAGCAAGGCCTTCGCTGAACCGTGGATCGTATCTACATGCTGCATGGTTTGTGGCGAGAGCGTTTTATCCTGCAAGACCAGTTCGGTGAAACCGATGATGGCATTCATCGGCGTGCGGATTTCATGGCTCATGTGTGCCAGAAAAGCCGATTTCGCCCGCGAGCCCGCCTCGGCGGCCCTTTTGTCCTGCAATTCGGCCTCATGGCGTTTTTGTTCTGTCAGATCGGAGATGATCCCCACGAACATCGGTTCACCGTTGATCTGCATCGCACCGACCGACAGGTGGATCGGCACAATGGAGCCGTCTTTACGCTGCGCACTGACCTCACGCCCGACGCCGATAACGCGCGGGTTGCCTTCCTGCAGATAGCGGGACAAATAGTGATCATGTTCTTCCCGATAAGGCATCGGCATCAAGATCTTCACGTTTTGCCCGATGGTTTCACTGGCAGTGTAGCCAAACAGACGCTCTGTCGCCGGATTGACCGTGCGGATCAACCCTTTGGCATCAATGGTAATGATCGGGTTTACCGCCGTATCAAGAATGGCACGGGTCATTTCGGTACTGCGACTCAGGCTGGCTTCAGTCGCTTTCAGATCGGACAGATCCACAATACAGCCGACAAACAGATGCTGATCACCGAACGTGACCTTATTGACCGCCAGCCAGACCGGGAACAGCGAACCGTCTTTGCGCTGTCCCGTAACTTCACGACCTTTGCCGATAATATGCGGGTTGGCCGTTTGATGATAACGGGCCAGATAATCATCATGCTGGGAGTGGTAAGGTTCCGGCATCAGCACCGACACGTTTTTCCCGACCACCTCCGCAGATTCATACCCGAACAGACGCACCGCGACCTCATCAAATGCCGTAATACATCCCTTTTCATCAATGGTGATCGTCCCGACTGCTGCAACAGTTCCCGTGGTCGTTGATTTCAAGACGGCATCTCCTTCCCGCAAATAATTTCAGCATAGATGGCCGAACGCAAAGATGCCACTGAGTCCCAATGACCCACAGGCTGGGTCTTGTCGGAAAAGAGTCAGGAAGAATTAATTCAGACGTGGTTTATTTTCAAAGCGACTTTTATCCAGACATTGTCCGATAGCTTCGGCTTTCTTCGGATAAAGCAGTGCATGTTTGACCAGCATACAGAGCGTAAAATCGTTGCCGACTTGCTTATAGTTGGCTGCTGTCACCTGTCCATTGTTTTTTTGCAGTGCCTCATTCAGACAAGCCTCTTTAAAGCCGGAGAGATCCTTGACGCAACGACTGGGCGTTTGCAGATAACATTTCAGATAGGCCGGCTGGTTACAGAGCAGCTTATCGCCGTTCTGCCGGAGATCGTTGACGAAGAGTTCAGACGGTGTGTGTTTGACGGGAGTTTTGCTTTTTTCTTTTTCTGCCGTGCTCTGGCAAGCCACCAGCAACAACAGTCCGGCACCGAGCAACAGAGTGCTGGCAAAGGAACGGAACATAAACTTCATCCTGAAGAGTGATAGACGATGTTCTCATTCTGAACCAGAACTGCCGGGCTGTAAAATAACGAAAAGCCTGCACATATCGCGCAGGCTTTATTGAAACAACGCAATCACAGCACTCAGGCTTAACCATACGCCGGTGAAAACTCACCCAGTTTTTCCAGATCGGGTTTGTTCTGCATCCAGTAAGGTGACAGCGAACGCAGGCGTTCAATCACCGGAGGCAGTTTTTCCAGCACATAATCGATCTCTTTCTGGCGGGTATAACGCGACAGCGAGAAACGCACGCTGCCATGCGCCGCGGTGTAGGGAATGTTCATCGCCCGCATCACATGTGACGGTTCCAGCGAGCCGGAGGTACAGGCACTGCCGCTCGATGCCGCGATCCCGAGTTGATTCAGCATCAGCAGGATCGCCTCCCCTTCGATATATTCAAAGGCGATGTTCAGCGTGTTCGGCGTGCGGTTTTCCACATCGCCGGTCACAATGGAACAAGGAACTTTTTCCAGTAAGCCAGCCTGCAATTCATCCCGCAGTTCTGCCAAATGCGACATCATCGGCATATGCACTTCAGCCAGCTCACAGGCCATACCGAGGCCGACAATACCGGCAGCATTTTCGGTACCGGCACGGCGCCCGCGTTCCTGATGACCACCGCGCAGCAGTGGGCGGAATCGCGTACCGCGTTTGACATACAGGGCACCGACACCTTTCGGGGCATGCAACTTGTGACCGGAGAAAGAGAGCAGATCAATGTCGCTGCTCGCCAGATGGATCGGGAATTTGCCGACCGCCTGCACCCCGTCGGTGTGAAACAGAATGCCTTTTTCCTTAGCCATGGTCGCCATTGTCTGCACCGGAAATACGGTGCCGGTTTCGTTGTTGGCCCACATCACCGTGACTAGCGCCACCTTGTCACTGAGCAGCGACTGGTAATGGTCTAAATCCAGACGACCCTGACCATCGACGGGCAAACGGTGGATGGTGTAACCACGGCGCTCCAGGTGTTCACACACCTCCAGAATGGCCGGATGTTCTACCACGGTCGTGATGATCTCCGTGCGCTCGGGCAAGGCCTCCACGGCAGAAAGAATCGCCGTGCTGTTCGCCTCAGTCGCGCAAGAGGTAAAAATAATTTCGCTGTCGTGCGCCGCCCCCAACAGGGCCGCCACTTGTTCGCGGGCCCGTTCAATGCCTTTGCGCACGGGTTCGCCGAAACCATGAATCGAAGACGGGTTACCGTAATGCTCGGTCATAAACGGCATCATGGCTTCCAGCACCATCGGATCAAGACGGGTGGTGGCGTTGTTATCCAGATAGATCGCTTTCATGTTCCGTCTCCTTAAACCAGTGTGGTCTCAGCCTGAGTAACACTAACGACCTGCATGTAGCGGCCCATTTTTTCCATCAGGGTCTGCTGGATCCAAGACAAGGTCATATCGGTCATCATGCAGCCCAGGCAACTGCCGGAAAGGGCAACTTCCACCTTCGATTCGGTCACGCTGATCAGCGTGACATCGCCACCATCGGCCTGCAAGCGCGGACGCATCTCTTCCAGCACCGCAGCCACGGTGCGCCAGTTTTCATCTTTCTTCGCCAGATCGACATGCGGAGCTACCTTGCTGCGCTCCAGACTGGTGGTGGCGATACGCGCTTCATTGCATGGTTGAGTAGCCAGCACTTTCTGTAAGGCCTGTTCGATCTTTTCATGACAGGCACCGCAACCGCCACCCGCTTTGGTGTAGTTGATGACATCGGCAATCGACGTCAGACCGTTTTCTTTGACGGCCTTGATGATTTTGACTTCATCGACCGCAAAGCATTTACAGATCAACGCGCCTTCTTCATGATCGTCATGCCATTCCTCACCGCGGAAGTTGGCAATCGCCGCCTGTAAGGCTTCCTGTCCCATCACTGAGCAGTGCATTTTTTCCGGTGGCAGACCATCGAGGTAATCCGCAATATCCATGTTGCTGATCTTCAGCGCATCATCCAGTGTCTTGCCAATCACCATTTCCGTCAGGGCAGAAGAAGAAGCAATCGCGCTGCCACAACCGAAAGTTTGGAAACCGGCATCTTCGATAATCTCGTTTTCCGGATTGACCTGCAGCATCAACCGCAGTGCATCACCGCAACTGATCGAGCCGACATCACCCACCGCGTTCGCATCGGCAATGACCTTGGCATTGCGTGGATTGAAGAAGTGATCCTTAACTTTTTCTGAATAGTTCCACATGACTCGTCTCCTTTGCGCGTATTTTTAATTCACACTGGTGCCAGATGAACATTGACTTGACTGGGCCGGGCTGCAACTGCCATGACTGCATTTGCAATCTGCCGGTTGCGGCTGAATGTTGAAGCCCGGTTGCCCCTGACGTTCTGCCAGTGAAATTTGACAATCTTTTAATAGAGGCCACTGACGGCGATCGGCCAGAAAGACCAACCCATCCTGACGGAACAACACATCGTCCGGCTGCTGGGCCGCAGTCCAGCCCATTTCGACCTTGATCCCCGAGCAGGGATCGCCTTTGGCAATCAGACGCAAACCGACGCACTCCTGCACCAACTGTTGCTGCAGACGTTGTAATTGCATCACTGCGTTTTCTTCGATTTGAATCATGACGTTTCTCCCTGTGACCGTGATCACAAAGCTGCAAATGAGGTGCCACATATAAAATCATTATTTTTCAAAGTGATAAAACAGAATAAAAGGCGTTTTGTCTGACAAGCAGACAGGCTTTGTCAGCTTTTGTCGCAGTTAAGACAGGATGTCGAAAGCCGTGCAAATCACGATAAAAAACCATCAGGACAAATGACGGTTAGGCTGGCAAAGCTGACAGGAAGGCCGATTTCCAATGGCTATTAATGAATCCTTGCTATAAATTCCCGCCCGCCTTACGGCAACTCATTTCTGTAATTATTTCGGGATAAAACATGAACAAGATGATCATCGGCAGCCTGCTTGCCACCGCATTCGCCCTGACAGGTTGTGCCACTTCTCAACCTATCGGTGCCATTTACACAGATATCAATGCCCCAGTGACCGCCACGTCAAATGCAGAAGCCAGTAAAACGGGTACTGCAACGTGTAAGAGCTATCTGGCCATGGTGGCAATTGGCGATTGTTCAATTGATGCCGCCAAGAAAAACGGCAACATCTCCCGTGTCAGCCATGTTGACCAGAAATCAAATAACATCCTCGGCTTGATCGGAACGTACACCGTCACCGTGAAAGGCGAATAAAATTAGAATTTAGAATAGTGACACTGCATAGCAGACATGTTTAGCCGTCTACCCAGACGGTTTTTTTATGCCCTCCGTTTACCTTTCTCATCTCCTCACCAGCACTTCTGGCCCTGCAGCATCATGGAATGAATGTTACAATCGCGGCTTTCTTTGAGCAGCATGACCAACGGGGTGCAGGGTGGCGACAACAGCAACCAAACAGGTAGTGATCATCGGCGGAGGGCCAGCCGGCTTGATCGCGGCGGAACAACTCAGCCAGCATAATATCCAGGTCGATCTGTTTGATGCCATGCCCTCGGTCGGCCGCAAATTCCTGCAAGCCGGTAAAGGCGGCATGAATCTCACCCACTCCGAACCGTTTGAACCATTTCTTAACCGTTATCGCCAGCGACAAACAGAAATGCGCCCTTTGTTACAAACCTTCGGCGCAGACCAACTCCGCGCATGGGCACACCAGCTGGGCTTTGACACCTTTGTCGGCAGTTCCGGCCGGGTGTTCCCCACCGATATGCGCGCCGCACCGCTGTTACGCACCTGGCTGCAGCGTTTGCGTGAAGCGGGTGTTCGATTCCATGTCCGCCATCGCTGGATGGGCTGGAATGAAGCACAGCAGTTGGTGTTCGCCACCCCCGATGGTGAAATCAGCGTACAGGCCGATGCGGTGTTGCTGGCACTGGGCGGTGGCAGTTGGTCTCGTCTGGGTTCTGACGGTGCCTGGGTACCGTTATTGGAAGAAAAAGGCATTGCAGTGGCCCCCCTCAAAGCCGCCAACTGTGGCTTTATCTGTGCCTGGTCTGACGATTTTCGCCAGCGTTTTGCCGGCACCCCCGTCAAAACCGTCATTGCGACACTGACCGACGCGCAAGGGGCAACCACGCAACGCCAGGGGGAATTTGTCATCACCGAGCGCGGGATCGAAGGCAGCCTGATTTATGTGTTTGCCGCCGAACTGCGCGAACAGTTGGAACTGAATGGCAGCGCCACCCTGTATTTAGATTTATTGCCCAATAAAAGTGTTGAACGTATTGAACAGGAGTTGCGCTCACGCGGCTCGAAATCACTCTCGACCCAGTTGAAAAACAAAGTGGGCATTGATGGTGTAAAGGCCGGTTTGCTGCGGGAATGTCTTACCAAAGAAATCTTCAGTCAGGAAAAACTGCTGGCGCAAGCCATCAAGCAACTGCCGTTACATCTGTCACAGACCACCCCGATGGATGAAGCCATCAGCACCGCTGGCGGGGTTTGTTTTTCCGCGCTAAATGAACACTTAATGCTGCAACGTTTTCCCGGACTGTTTTGTGCCGGTGAAATGCTGGATTGGGAAGCACCCACCGGTGGCTATCTGCTGACTGGCTGTTTTGCCAGCGGTTATGTGGCCAGTCACGGCATCTTAGAGTGGCTTAACGCACAAGAGTAAAGAAAAGCAGCAGACAGTTTGCTCATTTTCGCTATGCTTAGTTTAGGAAAATGGAAATAGCGACGGAAAATCAGGACGATGGCGATTCAATCAACTCGTGGTACCGATGCCTGGATCGAACGGATCAATGTGCAGGAAATGCCTGCGCTTTGCGCGACCGTGCGCATGCTGGAAAAAATGGCCAAAGATGACAATATGTCGCTGGCCGATCTGGGTAAATCGATCCTGCACGATCATGGGCTTACCACCCGCATTCTGCGGGTTGCCAACAGCGTGACCTATAATCGCGGCAACACCCCGGTCACCACCATCAGCCGGGCAGTCGTGCTGCTCGGGTTTAATGCGCTGAAACAGATTTGTATTACCGCCAAACTGGTCGACAGCCTGCTGAAAAGTCACGACATCTCGCAAATGGTGTATGAACGGCTGTTGCGCCTCATGGCGCAATCATTTCATGCCGCCATGCTGGCAAAAATGATGCTGGCCGATTATGACGAAGATACCCGTGAAGAGGCCTATATCGCGGCGTTACTGCATAACATCGGTGAGAGCACCTTCTGGAGTATGGGTGGCCCGATTACCGAACAGTTGGATGATAAACTCCGTAAGGCGCAGGGCAACGAAAACGACATCGTCCGGGACATGCTGGGCACCACATTTAATAAAATCAGTGCCGGTCTGGCCAACTCTTGGAATATGGGCAGTCTGCTGCAGCTGTCCTTAAAAGATCCGGACCGCCGTACACCGGAACTGCAGGCGATCGCGGAAGCCAATCAGTTCAGTGCCTTGTTGCAAGATCCTAAAGCCACTCCGGCGCAGATTGAACAGCAAATGAACGCCATGGCTAAAACAATGAAAATCGAGCCCCGAATCTTGCGACAGCGTGTTCGTCAATGCGGTGAGGAAACTATCAAACTGGCCTATACCTATGGCGCGTTGATGCTTTCGCCTTATCTGGATGCCAGTCTGGCCCCCTTCCTGACAGCAGAAAAGACCGTACAGCAGCCGAATGAACCGGATGATCTGATACAACTTAAAACGCTGCGCGAACTGACTACGCTGGCGTATGAAAAGGCCGATATCAATCTCATCATGCAGAAATCTCTGCATGGAATTTATCAGGGTGTCGGTATGGATCGGGTGGCGATCCTGATGCTGAATCGGGAAAAAACACAGTTGCAGGCCCGTTTCGCCGCCGCACTGGACCAAAGCCCGTTAAAAGAGATTTTTATCATTGAGCTGGAAGGCGGTTTGCGCTCGATCTTTCACCATTGTTTGCAGACACATGAAACCGTGTGGATCAAGAGTCATACCGATTTACATTGGTCGCACTTGCTCCCGGCAACCACCAAGAGCATCAGTTGCGCCAAAGGATTTTTCCTCTCGCCGATCGTGCTGGACAAGCAAAGCATCGGTCTGTTTTATGCCGATCGCGCCACCAGTGGTCGCCCGTTGACCAGTGAAGACTTTTTCAGCTTTACGCATTTTGTGCAGCAAACCAACCTCTGCCTGACCAACATCATGCACTGAGATAAAAAAGCCCGGGCGAACCCGGGCGAAAACGCAGTCGGGTGTTGCCACCCAAGATTGCAAAGGACTCAGTAAAATGAATCAGGCTGACATGGCCGCATGGGAATGACAGTTTTTTGGGCAAACCCGAGAACAGGCACCACAACCGATGCAGTCATCGGCATTGGCCACCGTCATCACCATCATCACATCATCCTGATCATCATCCAGCTCGTCTTCATCCACCAGATCGGCTTTGTCGACAAGGTTGAACACATCGCGGGAACAGACTTTGTAGCAACGACCACAACCAATACAGGTATGGGCATCCACTGCAGTTACGAATTCCGGTGTCCAGGCAGCACCGCCACGAGTAATACCGGTAATAAATCCACTCATATTTCTCTCCTCTGAGCTAAGTTTTTTCTGTTGTATCGATAATTACTCGTCCCAGCCCGCATCTTCCAACGCATCGGCCAGACTATCCGCCAAGTCGGTCTGCCGCTGTTTTTGGGGAATGCGTTGTGGCCATTGATCCTGCAACGACTGGATCAGGCTAGTGATGCTGGTGCCATGCTCGACGCGAATGGCACGGATCCCCGCCGCCATTAACTGACGAAAAACAGCCTCGCCAACCGCATTGCAATACACGGCAAAGCAGCCTTCAATTACCTCAATGCGGCTAGCGACTTTGGCAGGCAGATGACCTTCCACCACCTGAAACTCCGCGACTTGCAGCAATTCATAACCATCCGGCTCAACGCCGTACACCAGCAGGCTTTCACAAGAGCCGAAATGTTGGTCTACGGTTTTCATGTCCGAACTGGCGAAGGCCACCTTTAAATGCGGAACGTGATAATCACTGACCCGCAGGTGTCGTTGCAGATGGTTCATGCCACTTCCTCCTCGGTATGCAATGCAGATTGTGCAAACGGTTGTTTCAGTGGTGAGTGATAGACCGGACGTCCATGACAGGCTTGCTGCTGATAGTTGGCAATTTCAAACAGATTATCGCGGATACCGGCGTACCCCTGACGAACCCGGCGAAACTCACCAAAGCGGTCAAAGATCGGGAAACCAATCCGCATCAGCGGCAGATGCAGTGTCTCTGCCATCACCGCCCCATGCGAATTGGCCAGCAGCAGATCGCAGCCCTTTTCTTCCACCTGTTGTTGCAGATCCTCCAAATCCCCAATCAGCACTTTTTCAACCGGCAGGGCGGCCAGACAAGGTTGATTGACCGGCGCGACCACAGAGACGGCATTCATCCCGACCGATTCGGCAAAGGCCATCCAGGCCACCAACAAATCGGCTTCTGCACCGATGGCAATACGGGTGTCGTTGACCCAGGTGTGGGTGTCGATCATGGTGTCGGTCACCTGCCCGCGCTGGCGTTCAATCCATTCCGGCACCTGACGGTCGGAAAGCTGTTGCAGGGTGTGAATAAAACGATCGACCTCGGCCAGCGTCATCAGATGGGGAAAATAGACACTCTCCACCCCGCTGCGGGTACTCAACAATTGCCCGGCTCGCTGCATGGAAGGTCCCACCACCAAGGTCAGACTGCTCTGTCCGAGCTGGCGCAGCATGTTGACATCGGCACCACCCTGACTGACGGAAAGGTAATCCTGTTTCACCAGATGCCCATCCATCGAGCGGGAAAGATCCGGCACCAGGATCGGCTGTAAGCCGAAGGCTTCCACGTATTGGCGGATCAATTCGATGTCGCCCGGTGTCAGCATGTGACTGAGCAGTAAATTGATGCGTTTCTTGCGGATGCTGCGCAGCTTCTGTTCCGGCACCAGTTGCGTGATCAGGCTCTCCACCAGTGCACTGTAGCCATTTTCCAGCGAGCCATAGAAATCGGGGGTATTGACCGTGACGATCTCGTTGCGCTCGAATTTTGGATATTGTTTGCGGAACTCTTTCAGCGCGCGGTTCATGTCGGAACCCTGTGCTTCTGAAAGCCCGGAACTCAGCAGCACGATCAGTCGCGGATTACTCTTTTCACACAGATGCGCCAGCGCCTGAATGATGTTGTCGTCAGAGCCCATCACAGTGGTGATCGGATCCATCGCGGTCGATTGCAGCGGGATCGGCTCGTTAAAATGCTGAATAAAGAAAATCTTGGCAAAGGCGCTGCAACCCTGAGCACCGTGGATCAGCGGAATGCAGCGTTCAATACCGAGGCTTGCCAGAATCGCACCGAGCGGTTGCCCGCTTTTGATCGGTTGGGTGGCTAGCGGTTTGTGTGTTTTGATAACTTGAGCCATAGGGGGGTCTCCTGCGTTATTGCCAAGGCGCGCGTTGCTTGACTTGCGCCCAGATCGGGCTTTCCAGCGAGCGGCAAATCTGACGTGCCAGCTCAACCATGCCTTCATAGCCGGCATACGCATGTTCACGTTCCTGATTAATATCCAGAAACGGCAGTCGGGCCTTGTAAGCAGTAAACATATTGCGGCCACCGGCAATCATCAGATCCGCGCGGTATTGATAGGCCACATCCAACAGATTGCGGGCGTTGCCGTCTTCCAGCATCAGGGCGTTGTCACCCATCAACTCACGAATACGGGCCTTGTCTTCTTCAGTCGATTTGCGGGTACCGCTGGCCACCACTTCCATGCCGAGATCCTGCAGGGCCGCTACCACTGACCAGGATTTCACCCCTCCGGTATACAGCAGCACGCGCTTGCCTTTCAGACGGGCCCGGAACGGTGCGAGCTGCGCTTCGGTTTCGGCCTCTTTGCGGGCAATGAGATCCTTGGTGCGGGCGATCAGATCGGCATCGCCCAACATCTCGGCGACGGTCAGTAAAGATTTGGAGGTATCGGTGACGCCGTAAAAACTGCCCTCAAACCACGGCGTGCCGTATTTGGTTTCCAGTTTGCGCGCCACATTGATCAGTGCACGGGAGCAGACCAGCATGTTGAGTTCCGCGCGGTGAATGGTCTGTACTTCATGAAAACGGGCATCACCGGCCAGCGTACAGAGAATGCGCACGCCGAGTTCATCAAACAGCGGCTGCACGTTCCAGAATTCACCGGCAATGTTGAATTCGCCGATCAGGGCGATATCGTGACCACGTTCGGCGGGGATCGCACACTCCGCCGGCCACGGTGCCGGTTCGGCGGTACCCACGACGCGATCGACCATCACCTCACCAGCGATACGGTTACCTAAATTCTTGCTGCCATAGAAACCGGCGGCATCGACCGGGATCACCGGCACACCCACCTTGCTTTCTGCTGCCTTGCAGATGGCGATGATGTCATCCCCTTCCATCGCTGGTACGCAGGTGTTGTAAACAAATACCGCCGCTGGATGGTATTTCTCAACGATATGTTTGACGGAGTGATAGAGACGGCGTTCACCGCGCCCCATGATCACATCCTGTTCATTTAAATCAGTGGTAAACCCTAACCGGTAAAGTGACGGGCCGGAACTGCGGGCGCCCCGGTTATCCCACGAACTGCCAGTGCAACCGATCGGGCCATGCACCAGATGTGCAACGTCAGCGATCGGTAACAACGTGATTTGCGCACCATCAAAGGCGCAGCCACCTGCCGTTGCGCCTGGCTTCGGCGCACTACAACCCGATTTGGCTTTACTGTTATGGCCACAGGCGGGCTCATCCATCAATGCCGCTATTTCGTTGCCTTTCATCGCTCCCTCCTGAAATGTGCGCGAGCTCTCAATTTTGAGAGGTGCAAGGAGCAGTCCATCCATAACATATTGATTTAAATGATTTTGTGTTTGTCATATTCACAACAAACTCGACATACAGGACGCTATCACCCTTGCAGATTTCACCCCCCAGCCAAATCAACAAGGGCGATAGCTTTGATTCCTGATAGCAACCTGATTCACGGAGCCGTTACTCCAGTTCAGACAACTCGTCGTTAAAACGTTTACCCAGATCGTCTTTGCGACCCAATGCTTTCGCCAACCAAGGCGGCAGTTGCCCTTGCATCAGCTCTTGCAGAGCATCCAACTGGGTGCTGATCCGGTTGTCTTTCTTGATTTTGACCGGGTGGATGCCGTGGCGAATGATGCGTGCCGCCGCTGGCCCGCCAATCGCCTCACAGAACAGCAGATGGCAGTTTTGCAACAGACGGGCACGGGTTTCGTTATCTTCCTGTGTCTCATCAGCGACAAAGTGGCGGATGTCGATCAGTTGCGAACCCGCCTCGGTCACCTGATAGATGAAAAACAGATGACAATTGCCAAAATGACCATTCACATGCAGACCATCATTGGAAGAAAAGGCCACCCGCAAGGCATCCGGTTCGGCGACGGCCGGTTTCGGATCGAGATGCACAGGCAACTCGCCCTGCAGACATTCCAGCAACACCTGCCAGCGCGCCTGACTAAATCCCGACAATTCAGACGGAGCGGAAGATTTCAATGCTTCAACCGTGAGTTTTTCTAACTGGGCTGTCGTCAGCGGACCGTTCAGCGCGCCGCTGATCCAGTCAAACAGAATGCCCTGTTCTACCTCCGGTACTGCCTGTGCCAACGCGATAAGACGCCAGTAAACCTGACTTTCTAGCAGAGTTTTCATCACAGCCTCCCGTCTCTTAAATTAATCGTCTTCACCCGCGCGTTTCAGACGCAGCGTGATGGGCAATGAAGGTTTTTCCTGCGGAGCCAGAAAATAGGCTTCACCGTTATCCAGATCGACACGTCCGCCCCAGTTGTCATCCGCTTCGAATTCAAGCTTTGCAACCTTCGCTTCCAGATCGCGCTTGGCGATGTAGCAATACAGACCATCATCGTGCTGACGGAACATTATGTTAGGCATATGACAACTCCTTCCCTTTGCAACCACTTGAATTTCTTATGATCAATACGATTAAGATAAATAAGCCCGGAACGTTCGTTGCAAGAACGGTTCCGGGCTTGGTAGAGGCAGGTTACCCTGCCTCGGATGCCAACTTCGCTTAGCGAACCAAGTCGAAGTTGTAATCGGTTTTGCCCAGTT
This sequence comes from Tolumonas lignilytica, assembly GCF_000527035.1. Classification (NCBI taxonomy): domain Bacteria; kingdom Pseudomonadati; phylum Pseudomonadota; class Gammaproteobacteria; order Aeromonadales; family Aeromonadaceae; genus Tolumonas; species Tolumonas lignilytica. Next base: position 2,520,827 of record NZ_AZUK01000001.1, on the reverse strand, counting down.
CCATCGTTTCGCTGTCGAGTTTTTCCATCACGGCGTTAACCAGTGTGGTCAGCATGTACATAGCCCCTTCGTAACCGAGGGTGGTCATGCGATGCAGGTGATGACGGTCGAAAATCGGGAAGCCCAGGCGGATCAATGGAACTTCAAACGCTTTGCCTTTCGCCAGCGTGTCACGCTGAATGAATTTGCCGTAAGAGTTACCAATCATGAAGTCTGGTTTGTTGGTGAACATCAGTGAACGGAAGTGCCACAGATCGTTGCCGACATAAACTTCACTGCCCTGACCGTATGGTGAATCGGCCAGCATTTTCTCAATGGATTTTTTCCATTTTTTGCTGCCGTTGTTGCACAGGATCACGGTTGGTTCACAGCCCAGTTCGAGCAGGAATTTAACTAAGCCCTCGACGAAATCAGGGTCACCATAGACACCGAATTTCTTGCCGTGCAACCAGGTGTGAGAGTCGGTGATCATGTCAACCAGACGGCCACGTTCCAGTTCCAGCGAAGCCGGGATCGCTTTGCCAGTCAGTGCAGACACTTTCATCAGGAACTCATCAGTCCATTCCAGACCCATTGGAATGTTCAGTTCAGTGCCAGGCTGGCCCCAAGTTTCTTTGACCACTTTCTTGGTTTTCACCAGGTGCCATGGTTGCAGCATCAGGGTATCGATCGCGTTTGGCGCATCTTTCATTTCAGCCTGAGTCGTACCACCAGCATACATGCGGTACTGACCATCCGATGGGGTATCCAGCACTTCTGACGGATCAGACAGCATGGAGAATGGCACGCCCATTTCGGTCAGCATGCGCTTGATCACGCGGTAGTTACCCAGATAGGTTTCAAAACCGGTCACGATGTTCAGTTTGCCGTTGCTACCTGGTTTGTATTCAACATCTTTTGCAGTGAAGGTATTGGCGAAACCTTCAAACATGTTGTCCCAACCAGTGATATGGCTACCGACGAAACTTGGGGTATGTGCGTAAGGCACTGGGAAATCTTGTGGTACAAAACCGTCTTTTTTGGCGTTGTTGGTGAACGCTTGCAGGTCGTCACCGATAACTTCCGCCATACAGGTGGTTGATACCGCAATCATTTCTGGTTTGTAGAGTGCTAACGCATTCTGCAGACCATCGTTCATGTTCGCGTGACCACCGAATACGGCTGCATCTTCAGTCATGGAGTCAGAGACACAAGCTACTGGCTCACGGAAATGACGGTTGAAGTAAGTACGGAAGTAAGCCACACAACCTTGTGAACCGTGCACATATGGCAGGGTTTTCTCAAAGCCCAGTGAGCACAATACTGCACCCAGTGGTTGACAGGCTTTAGCCGGGTCAATGGTCAGTGCTTCACGTTTGAAGTTCAGCTCTTTGTATTCTTCAGTGGTTGTCCACTCGAACACTTCACGGACTTTCGCTGCATCGTGCGCTTCTTCATAGTTCGCACGTTTGCTGGCAAACAGGTTTTGGTATTCGTCCTGTTCAAACAGCGGATAACAGGATTTGATGTTCTCAATATTCTGACTCATAACATTCTCCTTCCCGCGCCACTCATCTGTGAACTAACGGGGTAATGGAATCAACTACCGGGGCCATTACGCGCTTTTCTTCCATGGCGCAGTCTGTTTTGACCAGCATGGGTTGTTGAGTGTCATATCCATGTCACGGGCGAAGATGGCAAAGCCGTCATAGCCGTGATAAGGTCCTGAGTAATCCCAGGAGTGCATCTGACGGAACGGAATACCCATTTTCTGGAAAATGAATTTTTCTTTGATACCAGAACCGATCAGATCAGGTTTCACCGCTTTCACGAATTCTTCGAATTCATAACCGGTCACGTCGTCGAACAGCAGGGTTGCTTCTGGCAACTCTTTCAGCGTACGGTCGTAGTCATCGTTGTGCGCGAATTCATAACCGGCACCGACAATTTCCATACCTAAGTCTTCGTAAGCACCGATCACGTGACGTGGACGCAGGCCGCCGACGTACAGCATGACTTTCTTGCCTTCCAGACGTGGTTTGTATTTCGCAATCACCGCCGCAGTCTGCGCTTCATATTTGGCGATCACTTCTTCCGCTTTTTTCTGGATAGTTTCGTCAAACTGAGCTGCAATTTTGCGCAGTGATTCAGCAATTTTGGTTGGGCCAAAGAAGTTGTATTCCATCCATGGGATGTCATACTTTTCTTCCATATGGCGAGAGATGTAGTTCATTGAACGGTAGCAGTGCACCAGGTTCATTTTCACTTTTGGCGTATTTTCCATTTCCGCCAGCGTACCGTCACCAGACCACTGTGCTACCACGCGCAGACCGATCTCTTCCAGCAGGATACGAGAAGACCAAGCATCACCACCGATGTTATAGTCACCGATGATGGCGACATCGTATGGAGTCCCTTCGAATTCTTGCTCATCACGGTTACCCAGGATCCAGTCACGAACGACGTCGTTCGCAATGTGGTGACCTAAAGACTGAGACACACCGCGGAAACCTTCACAGCGAACTGGCACCACTGATTTACCGATTTTCGCTTTGGCTTGTTTTGCTACTGATTCGATGTCGTCACCAATCAGACCAACCGGACACTCAGATTGCACGGTGATCCCTTTTGATAACGGGAACAGCATTTCCATCTCTTCAATGATTTTCGTCAGTTTTTTATCGCCACCGAAAACGATGTCTTTTTCCTGGAAATCAGAAGTGAAGTTCATGGTACCGAAGCTGTTCACACCAGTCAGACCAGTGTAATAGTTACGACGACCAGCACGGGAATATTGACCACAACCTACAGGACCATGCGACAGATGGATCATGTCTTTGATTGGGCCGAACACTACCCCTTTTGACCCTGCATAGGCACAACCACGGATGGTCATGACGCCCGGCAGCGACTTACGGTTAGAAGTAATACACTTGCTGGCTTTTTCCAGCGATGGGTCGTTAACCGTCAGGTGTTTTTTACGATCCTTACGCGCTTTTTCCGGATAGGCTTCGAGCACTTCCTGAATTAACGCCAGATTCTCTTCGCGAGTTCTGTTAGTCATAGCAGTAATTCCTTGAATGGGCGGACAATCCGGGCTGGCAGCATCCCTGCCAGCCGCCGATGCAAAACCTTAGGCTGAAGCAGCTTCTTCTGCCGCGGTCTTACCGATGATGGATTCGTCTTCAGCATCCATGATGCCGAATTCCATCAGCAGCGCTTCCAGCTCATCCATAGTCACTGGAGTTGGCACAACCAGCAGTTTGTTATCAACTACCTTACGAGCCAGCGTGCGGTATTCGTCAGCTTGCTGACATTTCGGATCGTATTCGATAACGGTCATACGACGGATTTCAGCGCGTTGAACGATGTTGTCACGTGGTACGAAGTGGATCATCTGAGTGCCCAGTTTTTCAGCCAGAGCGATGATCAATTCATCTTCACGGTCAGTTTTACGAGAGTTACAGATCAGACCACCTAAACGAACTGAACCTGATTTCGCGTATTTAACGATCCCTTTAGAGATGTTGTTCGCCGCGTACATCGCCATCATTTCGCCTGAACAAACGATGTAGATTTCTTGTGCTTTGTTTTCACGAATTGGCATCGCGAAACCACCACACACAACGTCACCCAGTACGTCGTAGAACACGAAGTCTAAATCTTCTTCGTAAGCGCCTTCTTCTTCCAAGAAGTTGATAGCGGTGATAACACCACGACCAGCACAACCTACTCCTGGCTCTGGACCACCAGACTCAGCACAACGAACTCCGCCGTAACCGATCTGCAGTACATCTTCCAGTTCCAAATCTTCAACAGAACCGACTTCGGCCGCCATTTCCATGATGGTGTTCTGCGCTTTTGCGTGCAGGATCAAACGAGTAGAATCCGCTTTCGGGTCACAACCGATGATCATTACTTTTTTGCCCATTTCTGCTAATGCAGAAACCAGGTTCTGAGTAGTGGTAGACTTACCGATACCACCTTTACCGTAGATTGCACATTGACGTAAGGCCATGTCGTTTCTCCTCTGAATGACGTTGACGTATTACTATGTGCACGCTACGTACCAATCAGGCCAAACATAGCAACCTATTGAAAATAAAGGATTATCACGAAGATCGTGATTTATGTCGCAGAAACGATCGATACAAACTCTGACTTTTTGTATGGAAATGGACAAGGGAATGTCAGCTTTGTGAACTGCTTCAAACTTATAGGCCAACCCCAAACCCATAACGCGATCCAGCTCAACATTGTCTTTTTCTCCCCCCATGTTCTCCTCCCCCAAGCCTAAATCCGAAGGAGGAGGCTGATTTTTGGGTTATAGGCAGACTAGATTGGCCCCAATCTATTTTTTTGTCTGAGGAAACAGAATGAAACGTCTCGCTTTTCCGTTGTTATTCCTTTTACCGTCGGCAGCCTTCGCCCAATGGGATCTGCCCAAATTCCCGGCATTCAAAGAAGACCCCAGCGGGATCTTTACCAGCACCGCGACGCTGAATAAAGGAACCTACCCGTTACGCTTTAAAGCCGACAATCAATGTTGGCAACCCACCAGCGCCCCCAAGCTGAACCAGATGCTGTCGCTGCAACCGTGCGGCTCACAGCCGGTGGTGGACTGGCACCTCTATCGCGACGGGGATTATCAGATAAAAATTGATACTCGCAGCGGGACCCCCACCGTATTGCTGAGCGTAAAAACCACGGCGGTCAGTAACACGACCAACCTGACCCAGCAATGCCCGGTTTCAGACGGCAAACCGCTGACAGTCGATGTCAGCAAGACCTTCAAAGACGGCGAGACCGTCCGTGACTATTACAGCGGGCAAACCGCCGTCGTACAGCAGGGTAAAATCACCATGCAACCGGCGAAAGAAAGCGGCGGTTTACTGCTGCTCGAATCGGCAGCTACCACACAAAACGCGCCGTTCAACTGGCATAACGCCACGGTCTATTTTGCGCTGACCGACCGTTTCGCCAACGGCAACCCCGCCAATGATCACAGCTATGGCCGAAAAAGTGATGGTCAGCAGGAAATTGCCACCTTCCACGGCGGCGATCTGGCCGGGATCACCAGCAAACTCGATTACCTGCAACAGCTCGGCGTCAATGCACTCTGGATCAGCTCTCCGCTGGAGCAAATCCACGGCTGGATTGGCGGCGGCAACAACGGCGATTTCCCGCATTACGCCTACCACGGCTACTACACACTGGACTGGACCAAACTCGACGCCAACATGGGTACCGAGCAGGATCTGAAAACACTGGTCAGCGAAGCGCATAAGCGCGGCATCCGCATCTTGTTTGACATTGTCATGAACCATGTCGGTTATGCGACACTGGCCGACATGCAGGAATTCCACTTTGGCGCCTTACACCTGAATCCGGCGGAACAGAAAAAAATACTCGGCGAACACTGGACTGACTGGAAACCGGGCAAAGGCGAAAACTGGCACAGCTTTAACAATTACATCAACTTCAGTGATGGCCCGGCCTGGGAAAACTGGTGGGGTAAGAAATGGGTTCGCAGCGGTATCGGCAATTATGATGCCCCTGGTTACGACGATCTGACCATGTCGCTCGCCTTTCTGCCGGATGTGAAAACCGAATCTACCCAACCGAGTGGGTTACCGAATTTCTTCCGCTATAAAAAAGATACCAATGCCAAAGAGATCCCGGGTTATACCCCGCGCGATTACATCACGCACTGGCTCAGTCAATGGGTGCGGGATTATGGCATTGACGGCTTCCGCGTCGACACCGCCAAACATGTGGAAAAACCGGCTTGGGATCAACTGAAAAAACAAGCCACCGAAGCGCTGGCCGAATGGAAAAAAGCCCATCCGCAGGAAGCGCTGGATAATGCTCCTTTCTGGATGACCGGTGAAGCCTGGGGACACGGCGTCATGAAAAGCGACTATTTCCAGCATGGTTTTGACAGCATGATCAATTTCGATTTTCAGGATCAGGCCAAGCAGGCACTCGGTTGTTATGCGTCTATTGATAACACCTATCAACAGATGGCTGAAAAACTGCAATCCATGAATGTACTCAGTTATATTTCGTCACACGACACTCGCCTGTTCTTTAATGATGATGCCAAAAATGACATCCATAAACAGGAAATGGCTGGCAATCTGCTGCTACTGGCTCCTGGCGCCGTGCAGATCTATTACGGTGATGAAAGTGGTCGTAAGTTCGGGCCGACCGGTTCTGATCCGATCCAGGGCACCCGCTCTGATATGAACTGGAAAGACATCACCGGCGACAACGCCGCGTTGCTGGCACACTGGCAGAAAATCAGCCAGTTCCGCGCCCGTCATCCGGCGATCGGTGAAGGTCTGCAAACCTCACAGCATGATCCGCACTATTATGCTTTCAGCCGACAATACCAGCAGGATAAAGTCATGGTGGTATGGGGAGGAACACCAGCCCACTAATTGTTGAAAAGACACCACAGACTGCCAACCCCGTGTTGGCAGTCTCATTTCTGCTTCTGTGTTTGATCTCCCTGCGTTTCGTTTAAAACCAAATATACTTGTTGAATATCTGTTAAATCGGTTACATTAATTGACAGCAATTAAATTGCGCACAATTCATTTTTCATCTGCAAGGAGATAGTGACATGGCAACTGTAACTCTGGCTGGCAATCCGGTAACTGTGAACGGCAACTTCCCACAAGCTGGCGCGGTAGCCAAACCGTTTGCTCTGGTTAACAAAGAACTGGCGGATGTGTCACTGGCCGCGTTTGCCGGTAAACGTAAAGTACTGAACATTTTCCCAAGCGTCGACACCTCCGTTTGTGCCGCCTCTGTGCGTCGTTTTAACGAAGCGGCCAGCAAACTGGAAAACACCGTCGTGCTGTGTATCTCTGCCGATCTACCGTTTGCACAGGCTCGTTTCTGCGGCGCTGAAGGTCTGGATAATGTCGTGACCCTTTCCACCCTGCGTGGCGCTGAATTCAAGCAGGCTTACGGTGTTGATATTACCGATGGCGTGCTGGCTGGTCTGACCGCACGTGCGGTTGTCGTGCTGGACGAAGCCGATAAAGTACTGCATGCCGAGCTGGTGACAGAAATCACTCACGAACCTGATTACGATGCCGCACTGAAAGTGCTGGCATAATTTCCGGTAGACAGATCTCTGCGGCGCCGTGTCTGAAACGTGACAACCCAGTCAGACACGGCACTGTCACCACAACCCTCTCGGCTCTGTCACCCACAGCCTGTCTTGCTATACTGCATATACAACTCCATCCCACATAGCGAACCCGTCTATGCTCTATCTGTATGCCCCTGATCAACAGGATCACTACCATCGTCTGTTACAAGAAGCGCTCCCTGACTGGTCGATTGCTTGCTGGCCGCAGGAAGTCAATGCAGAAGCCGTCACCCACGTGGTGGCCTGGAAGCCTCCAGTCGCCTTCTTTCAGCGTTTTCCAAATCTGCAGGTTATTTTCACGCTGGGTGCGGGCGTTGATAAATTTCTGCACCGTGATGATATTCCGGAACACGTGACCCTCATTCGCCTTACCGATGCCGGCATGGCACAACAAATGACGGAATATGCTCTGTATGGTCTGTTGCACTACCAACGACAAATGGATATCTATCGTCAGCAACAGCAGGTAGGTGTTTGGCAGCCGCAACCGACCCGACTGGCCAAACAGACCCGGGTCACGATCCTAGGGTTAGGTCAGTTGGGAATGCAGGTTGCACAAAATCTGGCTCGCTTGGGTTATCCGGTCAGTGGCTGGAGTCGTCAGGCCAGAAGCATCGAACATGTACATTGTGTCCATGGCTGCGACGCACTGGATCGCTTATTACCTGAAACCGATGTTCTGTTCAGCATATTACCTGCCACCGATGAAACCCAGCATTTACTGGATGCCAGACGTCTGGCGTTATTACCCAAAAACGCCGCCTTGATTAATGCCGGGCGCGGTACATTGATTGATCAGGAAGCACTCCTCAATCTGCTCAATCAGCAACATCTGCGCTTTGTGTTGCTCGATGTCTTTGCCGAAGAACCACTGCCTGCCGAGCACCCATTCTGGCAGCATCCGTCGGTGCTGATCACTCCACATATTGCTGCTGACACCATTCCGGAAGAGGCGGTCGCCCAGATTGCGGCCAACATGCAGCTATTGGCCAACGGGTTACCCGTACCCGGGCAGGTCGATCGACATCGCGGTTATTGAACGACTACAAAAGAAGATAGAGCAGGCAGGGAAAATGCCTTATATTCGCTGCGCAATTTCAATCCCCATCCCAGATTTAATTGAGTGGAGAACAAGCGATGGAAAATCAGTGGGCACTTTGCCATGTAGACAGTTCCTTTGACGCATCCTTACTTGGTAATAAAGGGAGCCAGTGGCACTGGTTTCATCAGCGAGATGATCTGATTGAATACCTGCTGAATGATTACATTTACCTGCTGGCCGATACCGGGGAACTCGACGAAGATCAGACCGAAAATGCACGTGCTCGTTTTGAATTGCTCATTGAGCAAAGCCGGCATGATCAGGAACTCATGGAACAATTAAATGATCTGACTGAGAGTCTGCGCCGTATTGTCTGGTTCGGTACTCTGGCGCAACTGGCCGAGATCGATGATGAATTTGCCAACGCGCTGCGCAGCTATTTCTGGGATGACTACGGTGACAATGAAGACGATCCTGAAGCCGCCGTGCCGGAAGAGTTATGGCCGGAATTCACCGACATCATTGATGAGTTCTTGATTGAAGGCGAATATTGCTGATCACACATCAGGTAGCCATTTATCCACTAATTTCCTGGAAAATGGCTATCCCCTGCCATACTTAGATCAAGGCAACACCTTACAGAGCACGAGTACAGAATAACAAATAGAAATAATAACTATATGTTATCGCACATGATGATTCATAAGGATTTTATCCATGAAGCTCAACCTTCATCTGCGTCTGTCACTGCTCGTCGCTCTGTTCGTTACACTGGTAACGATGGCAGGGTCTTATCGTTTTTATCATTTTGCTTATAACCGCGAACAGGCCCGCAGCCAGCAGGCCATCTCACAATTAATCACTACCGTCCTCAAAACCGCAGAAATTGCAGCATACACTGGTAATAAACTGATTGCTGAGGATGTCTTAAACGGTTTGTCACAGAATAAGCTCATCCACAGTGTCACCATCAAAACAGATCAATATATTCTGCAAGACGGACAAACGAACAGCTCAGCTTTTCCCGCTATCACACGATCACTCTATTCGCCGTTTGGAAAAAGAGAATATGTTGGCAGCCTAATCGTCACCCCTGATCAGGAATTTGTGCAGCAACAGGCGCAAGATACGGCGTTAGAAATGAGTGTTTTCACCTTTTTTATCGTCATACTGACACTGCTGTTTCTTATCATGGTGATCTGGCTGTTTATCACACGGCCGGTCAGCCAGCTCACGGCAGAGCTGCATCATATTCATCCGGGTGATGCAAAACGACTACTCATTCCGCAACTGCTACAGGAAACAGAGCTAGAAACCTTCTCGCAAACCGTGAATCAATTGCTGGATCAGGTGCAACAACAAATTTACGATGAAAAAAAATTACGAGATCGACTGGAACTCACCGCTAATAATTTTCGCACGGTGTTTGAGCTTTCGATCAATGCGCTTGCGATCACTGACAGAGCGTTGAATCTGCTGGCTTATAATCCCTCTTTCCAGAAGATGATCGCATCGACATCATCACAACCACATTTACTCCACACCGCAGAATGGATCAGTCTGCTGGTCAAAAATCCTGACGAATTTATGGAAAAAATAGCCACCATTCTGGAGGAAAAAAGCGATACCAGCTTTGACGTCAAATTGTTATCGCAGGGAAATGGGCTGCGCCGCTGGGTGAGCGTCACAGCGAAAGAGGCCATCAATGACGCTGGTGAAAATGTGATTTTGTTCTTTATCAATGATATCACTCGTCAGCATGAAGCACTTAACGCCTCAAAACATGAAGCGAGCCATGATCATCTGACCCATCTGAAAAATCGCCGGGTTGCCGAACAGCAAATGGATCAAATGATTCAGGCAGCCAGCAAAAATTATCAACCGATCGCCTTAATCGTGATCGACTTGGATGGTTTCAAAAGCGTTAATGACATCGAAGGTCATGATGCGGGAGACAAAGTCTTGATTGAAGTCGCCAACCGGTTAAGCCTGTTGACCCGAAAAACCGATATTGTCGCGCGTTGGGGCGGTGATGAGTTTGTGCTTGCCCTTGCCGATGCGACGCAAGACATTGCCAGATTACTGGCCCAACGCTTTTTGCAGAAAATCAGTGAACCGATCGACATTGGCAAAGGGAAAACCGCCAACGTCGGTGCCAGCATCGGTATTGCCATCTGTCCGGAACATGCAGCCACATTTACGAGTGCTTTTGAATGTGCCGATCTGGCCATGTATCAGGTAAAACAAGGTGGGAAACGGGGAATTAGGGTTTATGACCCGCAAAGTACGCTGTCATTATGAAGAGCCCAAACCGCTTGTCTGGGCTCCTCACCCGATTTAGCGAATAGTGCCGGTCGTCAGATTAACCGTACCGCTTTTTTGTACCGGAATATTGGGCAGAAATGCCCCCACATCCACGGCCGCTTTCACCGCATAAGGCACTTCCTGTTGCAGAGGATTACTTAACAAGGTATTGGCCAGCGACAGCCCATTGACCAGATCAGCCACCGCTTCGATCTCTACATCCTGCTCGCCGTGTGCAGGAATGGTCGGTTGGTTCTGCGAATTGCCAGAAACAACCGGCTGACCGGATAATGCGACGGTATAATTAATACCGTGGATCGGTAACGGGATCGCATTCGGATTCTGAACATGCAGACCAATCAGAAAACGCAGATTTAACCCCTGCCCCGGCATGACCTTCACCGAATTGACAGCCACCGACGGCGCTTCCAATTTGGGCTGCAACGCCGCACACCCTGTCAACGTTAATGCTATGGCTGTCAACACACAGCGGTACCACTTCAGCATACTACAACTCCTGATGTTACTTCTTTCGGGTTAATTCCCGTGGAACGGGTCAATTTATTTTTACGATAAAGCCTTGGTCACTAAAGCCAGTTCATCTTCCGACAACGGTAATTTCAATGCGGCCTGATGTCCGGCATCTGACATTTTGCGCCATGTTTTCTGTAAAATATCAATCAACTTGGCTTCGTCATGTGCCTTGGCAAATTCCGAAAAATAAAACTGCAGGAATACCAGACAAATGACATCTTCCAGCGTCTGGCTTTCGTCATCACTTTTCAACTTCTCTTTTTTCAGTAACGCCGCAACCCGATCGCACATCACCGAGTCGTACCCCTCCGCTTGCATGATTTCACCGGCGCGGATGGCATGACGTTCTTTGAGCTCACTGCGCCATTGCAAATATCCTTTGCGATCCAGCGGATAAAGCTCACGCGGTAACAACCAGCGCTCGATATGCTGGCTACGGGCCGCCAGTTGCAGGGCTTCTGATGCATGCGGACAAAAATGCCGTAACATCTCGCTCATCCGGCGGGCATACAACACCTCATAAGCCACCTCAAGACCATTCTCATCCCGCTCCTGACGAGGGTCATTTGCATTCGCCTGATCAAATGCGGCAATCGTACGAATAAAACGCGATTCAGAGTTCATTTCAGCAGACATAACATTCTTCTCATCTGGCGATAACATTCTTTTAAATAGTAACGTATCTTGCCCACTTCACCTACTCCCGTCTCAGGCTGGAATTGGTGTAATTACGGGATTTTTCGCTGCTATAACCGCCGTTTTGTGGCATAGTGTTGCGCCATTATTGGTCGTGGCCCTTTTCTAAGGAAAACCTCGGGATGAAACGCAAAATCCTTCTGACTGACTGCCCTGATGCTCAGGGACTGATCGCGAAAATTACTTATATTTGTTACAAACACCAGCTGAATATCATCAAGAACGATGAGTTTGTTGATCATACCCACGGTCGCTTTTTCATGCGTACCGAACTGGAAGGTCGTTTCAATGATGAAACACTGCTGGGTGATTTGGATGATACCCTGCCGCAAGGTGCGAGCCGTCGTTTAGTTCCAGTCGGGAAAAAACGCGTCGTCATCATGGTTACCAAAGAAGCGCATTGTCTGGGTGATATCCTGATCAAATGCTATGAAGGTGCCTTGAATCTGGATGTAGTCGCAGTCATTGGTAACTACGATGTATTGGCAGATCTGACGGCCAAATTTAATATTCCATTTCATCATGTCAGCCATGAAGGCTTAAGCCGTGAAGAACACGAAGCCCAAATGCGTGCCATCATCGATGAATATGCGCCCGAATATGTGGTGCTGGCAAAATATATGCGGGTGCTGACACCTGAGTTTGTCGCTGCTTATCCTTATCGCATCATCAACATTCATCATTCATTCCTGCCCGCCTTCATCGGTGCTCGTCCGTATCAGCAGGCCTTTGACCGAGGTGTGAAAATCATCGGGGCGACCGCGCATTTTGTTACCAACGATCTGGACGAAGGTCCGATCATCGAACAGGGTGTGATCCGGGTTGACCATAACTTCTCTGCCGAGGACATGGCCAAAGCCGGCCGGGATGGGGAACGTTCCGTGCTCAATCAGGCACTCACTGCAGTATCAGAAGAGCGCGTCTTTGTTTACGGCAACAAAACCGTCGTATTCAAATAACAGCTGCTGGTCTTCAACAAATAAAAGGGCGACATAACTGTCGCCCTTTGTATTTTCCATGGCGTCACATGCATTACATGCTATGGATTTGGAGCACTCATCGGAATAAGTTTGTCATTGGCAGTCAATGCACCACCTCTGAGTAACAAGTGACTGCTAACGCCTTTGCTATCGGCCTTTACAAATCCTTGCTGACGAAGCTGATCGAGCTGTTGTCGCATATCGGCAGGTAACGCCGTTAAGGCATTGGTTTCTGCCGAAATCGACAGATCGCCCTGCAACATAAACTTCAGCGGATCCGGTGTCGCGGCGGCGCGTGCGCGGATCAATTGCTCCACCTCAAATGGCAGCGATGCTAAATAACCGCTGGCTGTGACCCTGCCCTGATTCAATTTCATCTGACAATTAGCCAAATCAAGTCGTAATACTTTGGACGTAATCTTATTCAGGCTTTTCATGACCTGTACGAAGTCGGGTTGCTCTGCACGCATCTCCTGCACCAGTTCTTCAACCCCCTGTTTGTTCAACCCGCTAAAAACCAGACCGAACGACAAGTCATTCAAATGGAAATGTTCTTGGGGCGAATCAAACAGAAATTTATCCAGTGCAATGTTGTGTTTCATATTTAGTAAGGGACTCGTTTCAGCCAAAACCTCATACATCACCGAATCAAATTGCAGTTTACCCATGTCCACCTTCAGATCAGGCGCAGACAGTCGAAAACCATTTAGTATCATATGACCTTCAGGCGCGATCAAAATACCTGAAAAGTTACGGATCAATGAGTTACCTTCGATCGGTAACACCTCAAAACCGTTTTGCAGTGATTGGCTAAAAACAACTTTGAGTCCTCTCCAGCCATAATCGAGTTCAAGCTCATCATTGATATCCCCTTTGAGAGATACCTCGGCCGCACCGACATCAACTGATTGATGTGGTTGATTGATCGACCAATGATCCATGCTCAGTCGCATTTTAAAAGCCTGCGTCAATGCGGAGTATTTCCAGGTAAAGGCAATCGGCAATTCCGCCGGGATCGATTTTTGTTTCACCAGTTCACTGGCGGTGCCGCGTGACATATCCAGTGCCGCATTGCCACTCACCATAAAAGGAAACATGGAATTGGACACATTAATGAAAAGCTGCACAGGTTCATCGTTCCGCTTTGGCAAAGGTGCCGCCGCCCGTTCTTTGGCCCGTTCCAAGGAGCGAGGATCATCAATGTTTATCGGCCCCGCCTCGGCATTGCTTCGCATATGCTGATTAAATATCACGACATGCAACACGCCATTTCGGGTAAAAGGCCAGGAGGATTTAGGATACCAACTGGCTTTCATCACATTACTGCGGTTGATATTTTCCAGGCTGAGCTGGATGTATTCGTCCATTTTCTGGGCGGTATACCAACTGGCACCAATGGCAGACACCACAATTGCCAGCAACAAGCCAACAACCGTGAGCATAATTTTTGAACCCATGACGTGATCCTTCTTATTCTGAAGCTGTCCGTAACCCCGATATTTCTACATCACATCCCAACATTCACAGCAGTGGGCTAAACAGATAAAACACATTTTCCAGCATTCGTTGTTTCCACGGGCGATGCTGCCAATCGGCCAACTGAAGCCGATGTCCCTGGTGAATATAATCTTGCTGCAACTCTTTAAGCATAGTGGCAAAAGCATGATCATCAATCAGCAACGTGGCTTCAAAATTCAGCCATAAACTACGCCGATCCAGGTTCACCGTCCCAATTAGTGCCAGGGCATCATCGACCAATACACTCTTGGTGTGTAATAACCCCTTTTGGAAGCGATAGATTTCAACACCGGAAACCAATAACTCTTCCAGAAAGGCATTACTGGCAAAGTTAACCATTCGGGAATCATTCCGCTCAGGAATAATCAACTGCACCGACACCCCTCGCGCCGCAGCCGATTGCAATGCCGCGACCAACGGGTCATCCGGTACAAAATAGGGGGTCGTCAGCACCAGATTCTTTTCAGCCTGATAGATTGCCTGTAGCAGGATCTGCTGAATACAATCCCCCCCGACGAACGGCCCCGACGGGATCAGTTGCACATGATGCCCCTCTTCGATCCAGTATTCCGGTTTGTGTTCACGGGCGTCAAGTAGTCGCTCTCCGGTTTCCATCTCCCAGTCACGAATAAATAATGACCAGATCACTGAAACCACCGGTCCCATGACACGAACCATGACATCAATCCATTGCCCCACGCCGCTGGACTGCTTAAAAAGTGCCGGATCAACCAGATTCATGGAGCCTGTATACGCAATTTTCTCGTCAATGATGACCAGTTTACGATGCATCCTAAGATCTTGACGGTGTAACGGTATCCGCCAGGTTTTGACCGGTAATACCTCAACCACCCTGACGCCCGCATCCAATAACCGGGTTGGCCACTCCGTATCAAAAAAGTCGTCACTCCCCACTGAATCCAGCAAAATCCGGCAATCCACTCCGCGTTGTACGGCTTGCATCAGGGCTTCAGCGACGACATCAGCCCTGCCGCCCGGTTGCCAGATATAAAATTCCAGGTAACAGGTGTACTGCGCCTGCTGAATATCACTAATAAGTTGATCGAGGATGGCCTCCGGCTTGGAAAGCAACATGATGCGGTTACCACCCAGCAGGGGCATACCCAGCCTTGATTTGATAAGGGCAACCAGCGGATTGGCCTTAGCCGAAGGAACAACCGGTTGTTCAGAAAAACCCGCAACCAGACGCTGTAACCAAGTGATATAGGGACGATACATGGCCTGCGCCAATTTGGCACGTCGCCGTCCCAGCTTCACCTCGCCCAGGATCAGATAAGCCGAAATTCCCACAATCGGAATGGCCAGAATTAATGAGAGCCAAGCCAGCGAAACCCCGATCGGACGACGTTTCATAATGACGCGAAAGACAACAACAACTACCACGATGACATAAAAACCAAACGCCAGAAAACCCAGCAAGTCGTACAACACATCCAGCAGGTTCATCTGAGTTTTCATTTCATTATCCTTATCACTTAGACGCTGGTGTGAGCTGCAACGAATGATATGATGAGCCTGCATTCAGGTTATTTGATAAGGCGATATCATGTTGCATGCTCTTCTGTTGACTCTGTCTCTTAGCAGCCAGGCTGGCGGCCCTATCGACATTACGGAACAAGAACTCACCCGCTATGTAAATCAAAATGCAAAATATCAACAACAATACGGCTTACCCGGCCTGTTTGATGTAGATGTTAATATCGACTCAATGCAAGTGTTGCTTGGCCGACAAAAAGCCGGGATGGCACAAGTACAAAGCAACGGCCACTTTACTCTTAGTTTACCCGGTAAACCGGCAGTCGATGGAACAATCAGCGCTGATTTTGAAGCAAAACCGCGATATCAGATACAAAGTGGTGCAGTCTATCTCGACAATTTCACCCTCACGCATTATCAAATCAAACCCACCGAAGTACAGGAAGAGTTTGCACCGTTAGTCGGTTATCTGGTGCAGGGGTTGCAAAGCCGGCTGGCTCAACAACCGGCCTATGTCCTTAATACACATGACAAAGATCAACGCTGGCTGAAACAGCATGTCACCCGCTTTGAACTTCTACCGGGCAAGTTGCGATTACACACAGATGTCCATAAAACAGGAGCGGCACAATGAATCCTGTTTCACGATTCGTGATGCCCACTTTGTTACGCAGAGTCATACTGTTGACGCTGTTCCTTGCTGGTTGCCAAAGTCAGATAGAATCACCACCCCACTATTCATCAGGGCTCAGCGATCCGGTTTATACGCGTACCGCACTCTATGACCAATACAAGGCCTGGAAGGGCGTACCTTATCGAGATGGCGGCGAAAGCCGCAGAGGGGTAGATTGTTCCGGCTTTGTCCAACTGACATTCCGTCAGCAATTTGCCATGCAGTTACCCCGCGATACCGGTAGTCAGGCACAACTCGGCCATGCAATTTCCAGCCGACAATTACGCCCCGGCGATCTGGTCTTTTTCAATATCGGCAAACGCACTCGCCATGTGGGTGTGATGGTGGAAAAAAACAGATTCCTGCACGCCTCCACCACAAAAGGCGTCATGATTTCTGATCTGAATCAACCCTACTGGCAACGTAGTTACTGGCAGGCCCGCCGTCTGTCGCAATAGAGTTAACGTCGAATACTCAGTTCTCGAAAATAAAAAGATTCAGAAATAAAAAAGCCGCTCTTTGATGAGCGGCTTTTTATATACCTTGACCGATTACCCGATAAACACGCGCGCATTACGGAACATGCGCAGCCATGGGCTGTTTTCACCCCATTCATCCGGATGCCATGAGTTGGCAACGGTACGCATGACACGTTCCGGATGCGGCATCATGATCGTGACGCGACCATCGGTGGTAGTCAGACCGGTAATACCTGCAGGTGAACCATTCGGGTTGAACGGATAACGTTCTGTTGCAACACCGTAGTGATCCACAAAACGTACCGCGACAGTGCCACTGTTCTGGATAGCAGACAGATGGTCAGCATCGCGAACTTCTACTCGGCCTTCACCATGTGAAACGGCGATCGGCATACGGGAACCAGCCATGCCCTGGAAGAATACAGATGGTGACTGTTGCACTTCGACCAGACTGAAACGGGCTTCAAAACGTTCAGATTCATTGCGAACGAAACGTGGCCACAGATCAGCCCCCGGGATCAGCTCGCGCAGGTTTGACATCATCTGACAACCGTTACAGATCCCCAATGCAAAGGTGTCATTGCGATGGAAGAAACTCTGGAACGCATCGCGCGCACGGCTGTTAAACAACACCGATTTTGCCCAACCTTCACCGGCACCCAGCACGTCACCATAAGAGAAGCCACCGCACGCGGCCAGCCCCTGGAATTCAGCCAGATCCAAACGACCTTCGAGGATATCGCTCATGTGCACGTCAATCGCACTGAAACCAGCACGATCAAACGCCGCCGCCATTTCGCTCTGCGAGTTCACGCCCTGTTCACGCAGGATAGCCACTTTCGGATAAGCTCGTTTGGCAATAAACGGCGCTGCGACATCCTGATTCAGATCGAAGGTCAGATTTACATTCAGACCCGGATCATTCACATCCTGTTTGGCCTGATGTTCGCTGTCAGCACAAGCCGGGTTATCGCGCATCCGTTGCATCAGATGTGTGGTTTCCGCCCAGATTTTACGGAAATAAACACGAGGCTCTGACATCACGATTTGATCGTTACGAGTAAAGCACAGTGTATCTTTCTGGTTCAGGGTACCAATCACATAGGCATTGGCTGCCAGGCCGTGTCCGGCCAGCGTGGTCAGGATCTCTTCCTTCTCTTCACGACGCACCTGGATCACTGCACCCAGCTCTTCGTTGAACAAGACGGCCAGATCATCGGTAGCCAGCTGATCCAGCTGTACACTGATCCCTGTTTTACCGGCAAAGGCCATTTCCGCCAGAGTGACAAACAGACCACCGTCGGAACGGTCGTGGTAAGCCAGCAATTTGCGTTCAGCAACCAATGTCTGCATCGCGTTGAAGAAGCCTTTCAGCTGAGATGGACACTCAACATCCGGCGCCTTATCACCCAGCTGTTTGTAAACCTGCGCCAGACAAGAAGCCCCCAGACGATTTTTACCATTACCCAAATCAATAAAGATCAGGTCGGTTTCGCCTTTATCGGTACGCAGTTGCGGTGTGACGGTGTTACGCACATCATCCACACGGGCAAAGGCAGAGATAATCAGTGACAACGGAGCAATCACTTCTTTTTGTTCATCATCTTGCTGCCAGCGGGTTTTCATCGACATAGAGTCTTTACCAACCGGTACAGTCAGTTCCAGCTCAGGGCACAACTCTTCACCCACCGCTTTAACTGCGGCGTAAAGACCGGCATCTTCGCCCGGATGACCCGCTGCAGCCATCCAGTTTGCAGACAGCTTAACGCGTTTCATTTCACCGATTTGTGCAGAAGCAATGTTGGTCAGTGATTCCGCGACTGCCATACGGGCAGATGCAGCATGATCCAGCAATGCCAGTGGTGTGCGTTCACCCATTGACATCGCTTCACCGGCATAAGTGTCGTAAGACGCCGCCGTTACCGCGCAATCCGCTACCGGGATCTGCCAAGGGCCAACCATCTGGTCACGAGCAACCAGACCAGTTACGGTACGGTCACCAATGGTGATCAGGAAGGTTTTTTCCGCAACGGTCGGCAGACGCATCACACGTTCCGCTGCATCTTTCACCGTTACACCAGTAAGATCCAATGGCTTACCCTGAACCTGCAGACTGGTCACATCCCGATGCATCTTAGGTGCTTTACCCAGCAACACATCCAGCGGCAAATCGATCGGTTTATTGTCAAAATGACTGTCTTGCAGTGTCAGGTGTTGTGCTGCTGTCGCTTCACCAATTACTGCATATTGAGCTCGTTCACGACGGCACAAATCTTCAAACAATGGCAGCTGATCCGCCGCCACAGCCAGAACATAACGTTCCTGCGATTCGTTACACCAAATTTCCAGCGGGGTCATGCCCGGTTCATCATTCGGGATGGCACGCAGTGAGAAATTACCGCCACGGCCACCATCGTTCACCAGCTCAGGCATCGCGTTTGACAACCCGCCTGCACCCACGTCGTGGATAAACAGGATCGGATTGTGTTCACCCATCTGCCAGCAACGATCAATGACTTCCTGGCAACGACGTTCCATTTCCGGGTTTTCACGTTGTACTGATGCAAAATCCAGATCTTCGGCTGACTGACCAGAGGTCATGGAAGAGGCAGCACCACCGCCCAGACCGATATTCATCGCCGGGCCACCCAGCACCACCAGTTTCGCGCCGACAGAAATTTCACCTTTCTGCACATGCTCGCCGCGAATATTACCTAAACCACCCGCCAGCATGATTGGCTTGTGATAACCACGGATCTCTTCACCATTGTGGCTCGACACTTTTTCTTCATAGGTACGGAAGTAACCCAGAATGTTCGGACGACCAAACTCGTTGTTAAAGGCAGCGCTCCCCAGTGGGCCATCAATCATGATGTCCAGTGCGCTGACAATACGACTTGGCTTTCCAAAATCCGTTTCCCATGGTTGACGATGCCCCGGGATCTGCAGGTTAGAGACGGTGAAACCACTCAAGCCCGCTTTTGGTTTGGAACCACGACCGGTCGCACCTTCGTCACGAATTTCACCACCAGAGCCAGTTGCGGCACCTGGGAACGGAGAAATCGCAGTCGGATGGTTGTGGGTTTCCACTTTCATCAGGATGTGAATCGGCTCCTGATGATATTGATATTCACCGGTTTCCGGGCTTGGGAAGAAGCGACCCGCTTCACTGCCCACCATCACCGCCGCATTGTCTTTATACGCAGACAGTACATAGTCGTTGTGCTGCTCAAACGTATTTTTGATCATCTTGAACAGGGATTTATCCTGTTTCTGACCATCAATCGTCCAGTCAGCATTAAAAATCTTATGACGGCAGTGCTCAGAGTTAGCCTGCGCAAACATATAAAGCTCAATATCGTTCGGGTTGCGACCCAGCTTTTTGAAGCTTTCCAGCAGATAGTCAATTTCATCTTCTGCCAGTGCCAGACCCAGTTCGATGTTGGCTTTCACCAGAGCATCACGGCCCCCCGTCAGTACATCAATTGATGTCAGTGGGCGTGGTTCGTGGTGAGCAAACAGTGCCGTAGCTGCATTCAGATCGGCAAACACACTTTCCATCATCCGGTCATGCAACAGTGCGGCAATGGTTTGCTGCTGTTCCGCCGTTAACGCATCTGCCGTAATGTAATAGGCAATGCCACGTTCCAGACGGCTGATTTGTTTCAGACCACAGTTGTGTGCAATGTTTGTTGCTTTCGATGACCAGGGGGAGATAGTACCAGGGCGGGGAGTAACCAGAACCAGCAAGCCTGTCGGCGTATGTTCTGCGATAGTCGGGCCATAGGTTAACAATTTTTCCAGTATTACCCGTTCCGCCTCCGAGAGGGGAGCCGAGACATCGGCAAAGTGCATATATTCGGCATAGACATCATGCACAGGTAAGGATTTTTCAGCAAATGCATCCTTCAATTTGCTGATACGAAACTCGGATAGCGCAGGCGCACCTCGTAAGATTTCCATGTTGCCAGTTCTCTCACTAAGTAATAGAGGGGGGAAATTGCAGTGCGCGTATTATAGGAAGGCGGGAGGGGTACTGTCGACCGAAAAGCAGCGTTCTGTCACGGAACTATGCGATTAAATATCGGAATGAGGCTGAAACTATGTAACAAGCCGCGCTTTTCTCTTTTCTTTCTCATTCCGAATGTGTTATCACTACCTTGATAACAACAAAACAACAATTACAAAGGGGGGAAGCCCTATGTTAAACAGACGAAGAATTCGTTTACGTAAAACACCTAAGCTACAAAGTGGCGTGAGACGTCTGGTGGCGCGTATTGCCCGACACCGTAAGACGCTGCACCGCCATCGTTCGTTCTTTCTGATCTGCGAACAAGCTTAAATCCAGCAAACGCCGTTTGTCATGAGAACAAACGGCATACTCACACATTCATCACGGCTTAACTGGAAGTTCGATCCCAACCGGATCACGCAATAACACCACCAGTTCATCTTCGCCCCAAACCGGCACTCCAAGCTGCTGTGCTTTGTCCAGTTTAGAACCCGCCGCTTCACCTGCTATCACCAAATCGGTTTTTGCAGAAACAGAACCCGCCACTTTAGCCCCCAAAGCTTGCAATGCCTGTTTAGCGGCATCCCGGTTCAGCTGTGAGAGCGTTCCTGTCAATACCAGAGTTTTACCATGCAGTGGTAACGCATCAACCGCCACCTTTTCTACCGGTTGCCAATGAATACCAGCCCCACCTTCACTGACCGGTGCCAACAATCGTTGGATCACCTCCAGATTATGTTGCTGGCGGAAGAAGTAATAAATATGCTTGGCCATCACCTCACCGACATCCGCTACCTTCAACAAGGCCTCGACTGTTGCTTCCTGCAATGCAGGTAAATCAGAAAAATGTTGTGCCAAGGTTTGTGCTGTGGTTTCACCCACTTCACGGATCCCCAATGCAAAAAGAAAGCGGGCCAAGGTCGTTGCACGCGCCTGTTGCAATGCCGCCAGTAATTTATCTGCTGACTTTTCGCCCATCCGCTCCAGCCCCAGCAACTGTGGTTTATTCAATACGAACAGATCTGCAGGCGTATGAACCAGTTCATGATCCACCAACTGCTCAATCAGCTTATCGCCCAGACCATCCACATCCATCGCCTTACGGGAGACAAAATGTTTCAGCGCCTCTTTTCGTTGTGCCGCACAATACAGTCCACCAGAACAACGTGCGACCGCTTCTCCCGGCAGACGTTCAACCAGAGACTCGCAGACCGGACATTTTTCCGGAAAACAGATGTCATGACATTCTGCTGTGCGTCTTTCCAGCACCACTCCGACAATCTGCGGAATTACATCACCTGCCCGGCGCACGATGACCCAGTCACCAATCTTGACCCCGAGTCGTTCAATCTCATCCGCATTGTGTAGTGTCGCATTGGAAACTGTGACCCCGCCAACCTGTACCGGCTCTAACCGGGCCACAGGCGTAATGGCGCCAGTACGGCCAACCTGAAACTCAACATCATTCAGTCGGGTTAATTCTTCCTGCGCCGGAAATTTGTGAGCCACCGCCCAGCGAGGTGCTCGTGAAACAAAACCGAGTGTCTGTTGTTGCGTGATTGAGTCAACCTTGAAGACGACTCCATCAATTTCAAACGGCAACGCATCGCGCTTTGCCAAAATAGAATCGTGATAAGTTTGACAACCCTCGACGCCTTGTTCCTGACGAATCTCACCACTGATCGGTAATCCCAATTGTTTCAGATATTGCATCCGTTCGTAATGTGAATCCGGCAATGATGTATTCTCATCCACCACCCCAATACCATAGGCATAAAAAGCCAGTGGACGTTGTGCCGTAATGGCAGGATCAAGCTGACGCAGGCTCCCGGCCGCAGCATTACGCGGGTTGGCGAACACCTTATCGCCACGTAATAACGCCAGTTCATTCCAGCGTTCAAACCCCGCCTTGGGCATGAACACCTCCCCCCGAACCTCAATGCGTGAAGGTAGGTCATCACCCTGTAATTTCAATGGGATAACTCGGATAGTACGCACGTTTTGCGTGATATCCTCACCCGTAACGCCATCGCCTCGGGTGGATGCTCGGCTCAGTTCGCCCTGTTCATACAAAATACTGACAGCCAAACCATCCAGTTTCGGTTCACAGCAAAACGTAATGGTGTCACTAGTGTATAAACGCTCCTGAATGCGCCGCCCAAATGCCATCAGTTCTTCAGCATTAAATACATTGTCCAGTGACAACATCGGTTGTTCATGCTGAACAGAACCAAAAGCACTGAGTGCAGCGCCGCCCACGCGTTGCGTTGGGGAATTAGGATCCAGCCACTGAGGATTTGTCATTTCCAAATCCCGCAACTCTTTCATCAGACGATCATATTCTGCATCAGGAACTGAAGGCGCATCATTCAGATAATACTCACGGTTATACCGTTCGAGTAACTGCTGCAACGCATGCATACGTGACTGGATTTCATTCATATCAGATGTCTCAAACTGTCAGAGCGTTTTTATTACAGACAAAAAGTGCGGCCAACGCCGCACTTCTTTTTTATTCATAACACCCTATCGCGGGTTATTGATGGTCGTAAGCTTTTAATTCTTCACGACATTGTGTCAGATAATATTCATTCAATGGCTGTCGCGATGCATCAAGCAAAATACCATCTACTTCACTGGCTAATTTATCTGCAGCTTTCAGCATCAGATCAAAATGAGCTAACGCACGACCCGCCGAAGGTAATTGCATGAACAGAGAAATCCCTGGCGTCATCAGACGATCCATCTTACTCGGTTCAAACGTCCCCGGTTTGATCATATTGATCAGACTGAACAACACTTCACCCTGACCGTCCATTTCCAGATGGCGGTGGTAAATATCCATCTCACCAAAGCGGAAACCTAAAATACGTAACGCATGTTTTAGGTCGCGCCCGTAAATATAAGCCCCATCGCGCGCTGAAATGTTGATGACATAAACATCCTTCCAATTACCTTTAACAGCAACAGCAGGTTCTGATGGTGAAGTCACCGGTTCCTCAATGTGCTCGGCAACAATTTCATCGTCTTCTCCACCAGCCGAAAACTCAGGGACAGAGGAAATAACCGGTTCTGCATCCCGCACCGGCGCACCACCGTTTCGAGGCACGACACGCACCTTACCAATGCCATCGGCATCAAATCCATCGACATCACGGGATTCTGCGCTCCTCTTACTGGCTGGAGCTACTTTGGGCATGGTGTTTTTCTGATGCGCCCGTTTGTTACGTTGATTTGTCCATAAGCCATGAATTACCAGTGCGGCAATGGCCAGTGCGCCCACAATAACCAGTACAATTCGCAAATCCTGCATTTGTCGTTGCTCTATATATGTTTAATTGGTTGTTGACATCCCTTTATCAGTGACTACAGACAGCGCCTTGCATTTTCCCGCAATCCGGCATGTCTCATCATTAAAACAGTCCTGATAAGAAACCATGTCAATCGATCCTGAAATCAGTCAAGACAGATTAAGTTGCTTTCTTTTGCCATAACCCGATTATAGCTTAGTCGTCATAAACGATAAGTACTTGTTCCTGATTCACATTATCCGTTTTGCAGTGCTGGCTGACAACGCTTATTCACAGATAATCACGTATTTCAATGAAATCTCCTTCCTTCGACTCTACCAAAATATCAGGCTATCTGTAATAGTCGGCATAAGTATGGCTGTTGGAAAAACAACAATGGTAAATATTCAACCCCTTAGTGCAGTCGGTTATCTGCTTCAAGGCATGCACCTTATGATGCGCCCAGGTATCAGACGTTATGTCTGGTTTCCTTTATTAATCAACACATTACTTTTTTCATTCGGTTTTTATCTATTGTTTCAGCGATTTGATATTGCCATGCATGCATTAAATGCGTGGTTACCAGACTGGTTGCATTGGCTGACTTTCCTGTTATGGCCAATTGCGATTCTAGTGATTTTATTTATGTTCAGTTTTGTCTTTGGTATGGCTACAAATTGGCTGGCGGCACCGTTTAACGGCATGTTGGCAGCACGTGTGGAACAATATCTGGTATCCGATCTGCATCAGGTCGATGAACGACCACTCTGGAAGGAAATTCACAATGCCTTTCATCGGGAATGGCAAAAACTCAAATATTGGTTACCCCGGACACTGCTTTGCATTATCTTGTTTTTTATTCCAGTCGTCGGTCAATTCGTTGCCCCGTGGATCTGGCTGTTATTTTCTGCATGGATGATGGCAATTCAATATTGTGATTATCCCTATGACAATCACCGGGTCTCTTTTCTGGACATGCGCCATCTCCTGGCTCGCCGACGTTGGCGCCATCTCTCATTTGGCGGTTTAATTGTGCTCTTGGGGTCGGTCCCCTTCCTCAATTTGTTCCTGATGCCGATGGCTATATGTGCCAGTACCGCCATGTGGATCGATGACCAGAAAGACCAATCTGTTTAACTCGATGAAAATTAAAAAGGGAGACTCATCGTCTCCCTTTTTTACATCCAACAAAACGCTTAACCATGCCCGATCAGACTATTCACAACGGCCGTATTTGCCATTTTGGCATCGTCATCAAATTGATAAATATCGTCTCTGAGCTGTAACTGCCCTTTCTTATCAACCCAACTACGCCAATAAACTGTATAAACAGGGATAGGGTCTACCACAGGCAGCCACTTGGTCGTATCTTCCTTCAAGAACTGGTCAAGTTTACTCATATCCCATTTGGAGTTTTTCAGCAGCAAACGAGCCAGACTATCCGCTTCTTCAACCCGCACACATCCTGAGCTCAGCGCCCGTAAGTCACGTTTAAAATATCCCGGCGATGATGTTGAATGTAAGTAGATGGCATCGTTGTTAGGTAAATAAAATTTATAGCGCCCCAGTGCATTGTGGTCGCCTGGTTTTTGCCGTAACCGATAAGGAAAATTCTCTTCGCTGCCATCCCAAACCACCTCAGAAGGATCAACCGTCTCCCCTTGTGAGTTCACCACTTCATATTGTCCCTTATCAAGAAAGTGCTTGTCTTTTAATAACTTAGGAACCAAATCCTGTTGTAGTATCCGTGATGGAACATGCCATGCAGGGTTTACAACAATACTAGATATCTCACTGGATAAAATCGGGGTCGGACGTTCTGTTTTTCCGACAATAACGCGACTGGTAAAAATTTCCTGCTGCTTGTCTAGCACCCGCAAACGAAACTCAGGAATATTGACCAGTACATAACGATGAGATGAAACATTTTGTGGAATATCGCCGCGTAAAATACTGCGAGCCAAAATCACAGCTCGGATCTGGGGTGGCAGGCGTAACCAGCTCAATGTCCGATGTCCAATAGCACCATCAGCATCCAGACCATGACGTTTCTGAAAATGTTCAACAGCCAATACGGTTTGATCATCATAAACAGGGCTTTTCATTTGTTCAGCAGTCCATGTTTCTGCCTGCAAATCACCACTGCGCATCAAGACATCACGAATGACAGGTAAAGCCTCATGCGTATCACCCGGTTTGATTCTTAGATCAGGCAACTTCGGCCAGGGTGCTTTTCGCGAATCATTTAGAAGCGAAAGTAATACCCGACGGCTGGCCAGGTAGTTTTCCGTCTGCGGTCTCAATTTATCAATACGGCTTTCAACATCACTGGCTTGTAATAACGCGGCATAGTCATGACGGCTGACCGAAGATATATCCGGGCGGAAATTTTTCAGATGGAAATGCTGTCTGGAATCCCAATCCAAGGCATGCCAATTGCGACGAAATTGCGATAACAGCGAATATATCCGGTAATAGGTTTCAGGATTTTGCGCCAAGGCAGGCTGTTTGGTTAACTGAATCCAGCTATCAGAAAAAACAGGATGAATGCCAGTAATGGCAATTTCCATCAACTGCTGGGTTAATTCAGCCCGAACGGCAACAGAAGGCAACGGCAGGGCCGTTTTGGCTTCATAGGTCGAATCAGTTAATGTTCCTTGATATTCAACATTAACAGCAAAACTATTACTGCTCCATGCCAACAGGGCTACCGCTGCTGTCGACATTAATTTACCACGCATTCCTTTCCTCCTTAGCCCTGACGTTATTTCTGAAGAATTTGCAGGGGTAAGTAATACGCTATTATTTTGAATAGATGTAATTATGCCTAAAACAATGCCGCATGCGCTGATTATTTTACGCGGCAAAGAAATAGCATTTATTGGGTAATGGTCTATATCTTGTTATTACATATGGTTATAACAAAACAGCATTTCCTATCCTTGCATTTAAGATTAACCTACTTCCAATAAAGACCTACTCGCAGGAGCGAACATGAGCAAAATCTATGCAGATAACTCACTGACCATTGGTAATACGCCTCTGGTTCGCCTGAACCGCGTCAGTAAAGGCAATGTATTAGCAAAAGTTGAAAGTCGGAATCCAAGCTTTAGCGTGAAATGCCGTATCGGTGCCAATTTGATTTGGGATGCTGAGAAAAAAGGCATTCTGAAACCAGGCAAAGAAATTATTGAGCCAACCAGTGGTAATACCGGGATTGCACTGGCTTTTGTTGCGGCATCACGCGGTTACGGCATTACGCTGACCATGCCTGCGACCATGAGTCTTGAACGGCGTAAGCTATTGAAAGCATTAGGTGCTAATCTGGTGTTAACCGAAGGCCCTTTGGGAATGAAAGGCGCCATTGCCAAGGCAGAAGAGCTGGTTAATGCTGACCCGGAAAAATATGTACTGCTGCAACAATTTGAAAATCCGGCAAACCCTGAAATTCACGAAAAGACAACAGGCCCGGAGATCTGGAATGATACCGATGGTCAGGTTGACGTCGTAGTAGCCGGTGTTGGTACTGGCGGTACAATTACCGGGATTTCCCGCTACATCAAGAAAACACAGGGCAAGCAAATCATCTCCGTGGCTGTTGAGCCAGCCGAATCGCCCGTGATCAGCCAAAAACTGGCCGGTGAAGAGCTGAAGCCGGGCCCACACAAAATTCAAGGCATTGGTGCCGGCTTTATTCCTGGCAACCTGGATCTCTCGCTGCTGGATCGGGTAGAAAAAGTGACTAGTGATGATGCCATTGCCATGGCCCGTCGACTGATGGAAGAAGAAGGCATTCTTGCCGGTATCAGTTCTGGTGCCGCCGTGGTTGCTGCCAACCGTTTGGCTGAATTGCCTGAATTTGCAAACAAAACAATTGTTGTCATTCTGCCAAGTTCCGGTGAGCGTTACCTCTCCAGCGTATTGTTCCAAGGTATTTTCACGGAACAAGAGCTGCAATCATAAGTTCAGCCCTTATCTCTTACATTTAAAGCACGCGACAGCGTGCTTTTTTTATTCCATATCGTTTACTTTTATCAAGTTAGTCAACATTCAATAACCTATATGGCAAAACATGCACTCTTTGATTAACGAAGCAACTATTTAAGCACTACAACTCGTTATTTTATCAATAACATCTCGGTAACATTATTCAAAAAATCTCGATTTAATATGCAAAATCGTTTATCTCAGCAGCTGTGTAATGCTATCCTTAGCGCGCTCGACAATATGGATTTATTTAATTTGGGGTGAACAAATGTACGAGAAGTCTGTACTGATTACTGCTGAAAACGGCCTGCACACACGTCCTGCTGCTCAATTCGTTAAAGAAGCAAAAGAATTTCAAAGCGAAGTAACCGTTATCAGTGGCGGCAAATCTGCCAGCGCCAAGAGCTTGTTCAAACTGCAAACTCTGGGTCTGACCAAAGGTACTACTATCACTATCCGCGCTGAAGGCAGTGATGAGAAAAAAGCTGTTGATAAATTGGTAGCACTGATGGACGAGCTGGAATAATCCGGCTCTTTCTGTTTTTGCACTTTTTTTATCCCTATTAACACAATATAGGTACGGCTATGATCTCTGGTATCCTGGCATCACCTGGCGTTGCATTTGCCAAGGCCCTGGTGCTGAAAGAACAACACATTGTTATCAATCAGGCTCCAATCTCTTCCTCTCAGGTTGATAGCGAAGTTGCTCGTTTTTACGAAGCTCGCACCAAGTCTGCACAACAACTAGAAGCCATCAAAGAAATGGCGGGTAAGACTTTCGGTGAAGAGAAAGAGGCTATTTTCGAAGGCCATATCATGCTGCTCGAGGACGAAGAACTCGAACAGGATATTCTGACTCTCATTCGCGATGAACAGTTCAGTGCAGATCGCGCCATCCACCAAGCTATTGAACAATACGCTTCTATGATGGCCGAACTGGATGATCCATACCTGCGCGAACGCGCCACCGATTTCCGTGATATCGGTAGTCGTCTGGTCAAAAACGTGCTGGGCATGGAAATTGTTAACCTGAGCACTATCGATGAAGAAGTGATCCTGGTTGCTAATGACCTGACTCCTTCTGAAACAGCACAGATTAATCTGGACTTCGTGCGTGGTTTCGTAACAGATATCGGCGGCCGTACCTCTCATACTTCAATCATGGCTCGTTCTTTGGAACTGCCAGCGATTGTGGGTACAAACGACGTAACCAAACAAGTTCAGAGCGGGGATTACTTGATCCTGGATGCGATCCATAATCAGGTACACATCAACCCATCTGAAGAAGTACTGGCTAAAACCAAAGCTGCGCAAGCTAAGTTCCTGGCTGAAAAAGCAGAGCTGGCTAAACTGCGTGAGCTGCCAGCAACGACGACCGACGGTCATCAGGTAGAAGTTTGCTCCAACATCGGTACCATCAAAGATATGGATGGTGCACACCGTAACGGTGCCGAAGGTGTTGGTCTGTACCGTACCGAATTCCTCTTCATGGATCGTGATTCTCTGCCAACCGAGCAGGAACAGTTCCAGGCATATAAAGAAGTGGCTCAGTCCATGCCTGACAAGCCTATCATTGTCCGTACCATGGACATCGGTGGCGACAAAGAACTGCCTTACATGAAGTTCCCGAAAGAAATGAACCCGTTCCTGGGCTGGCGTGCTGTGCGTATCTTCTTTGATCGCAAAGACATCATGCACACTCAGTTACGCGCAATTCTGCGAGCTTCCGTTTTCGGCAAGCTGCGTATCATGTTCCCAATGATCATTTCAGTTGAAGAATTCCGTTCGCTGAAAGTTGAACTGGCAGAGCTGAAAGAAGAGCTGCGTAATGAAGGTATTGCTTTCGATGAAAACATCGAAGTGGGTATCATGATTGAAACCCCTGCTGCTGCTGTGATGGCTCGCCATCTGGCAAAAGAAGCAGATTTCTTCAGTATCGGTACCAACGACTTGACTCAGTACACACTGGCTGTCGACCGTGGTAACGAAATGATCTCTCGCCTGTACAATCCGCTGTCTCCTGCGGTATTGAACCTGATCAAGCAAGTTATCGACGCATCACATGCTGAAGGTAAATGGACCGGTATGTGTGGTGAATTAGCAGGTGATGAACGTGCTACTGTACTGCTGTTGGGTATGGGTCTGGATGAGTTCTCAATGAGTGCTATCTCTATTCCTCGAGTGAAGCAACTGGTTCGTAACACTAGCTATGCTGTTGCGAAAGATCTGGCTGACCGCGCATTGGCATCAGCTACAGCTGCTGAGGTTGAAGCGATTGTAGATGAGTACTTTGTTAAGAACAGAGCAGTCTGATAGAATCGTATTGATCACATTATAATTCAGGAGCTAAACCATGGGCTTTTTTGATTTTTTGAAGAAGATGGTCTCTTCTGACAACAGCGCAACCGATACTGCTGGTATCGAAATTTTTGCGCCGCTGTCTGGTGAGATTGTACCGATTGAAGATGTACCGGACGTGGTTTTCGCTGAGAAAATCGTCGGTGATGGTATTGCTATCAAGCCAACCGGCAACAAGATGGTTGCTCCATGTGATGGCGTGATCGGTAAGATCTTCGAAACTAATCATGCATTCTCTCTGGAATCAGATTCAGGTATCGAACTGTTCGTTCACTTTGGTATTGATACTGTAGAACTGAAAGGCCAAGGCTTTACCCGCATCGCGCAGGAAGGCCAGCAGGTTAAGACAGGCGATACCATTATCGAATTCGATCTGGCATTCCTGCAAAGCAATGCAAAATCAACTCTGACTCCAGTTGTTATTTCTAACATGGATGACGTGAAATCACTGACCAAACTGTCTGGTCCAGTGACTCTGGGCGAAACCCCAGTACTGCGCATCAAGAAATAATAACCCTCTGGGTTGTGGAAAAGCCGGCTTTTTAAGTCGGCTTTTTTATTGCGGATTAGAAAATAACGCTTCCCTTTAAAAGTTCTGGATACAAAAAAACCCTCCGAAGAGGGTTTCTATAGTATGACGGATCACTTAAGCCAACAGAAATTCCCGCAATTTGGCAAAGTCAGCAGGCATGAAGGTCGACAGCAAAGGCAGATCTGCGCGATCAGCCAATTCTTTTGGCAGCGACAGCTCAATGTTCAGGATCTCTTCCACGCTTTCTTTAAACTTAGCCGGATGAGCGGTACACAGGAAAATACCCACTTCATCAGCAGCCAGTTGAGATTGCAGTACATCCCATGCGATCACACCATGAGGTTCACACAGATATCCAGCCGCATGCAGTTTTTTCAAGCTTGCGCGGGTTTCTTCATCTGAACGGGCTGCATAACCCAGAGATTTCAGATCCCAGCCTTTTACTTTAAACAGCTCTTCAACACGTGGCCAGTTATTAGGACGGCTCACATCCATCGCATTTGACAGCGTTGGCACGGTTTCTTTAGGCGACCAAGTGCCCTCAGCCAGATAACGAGGCACAGTATCATTAGCATTGGTAGCAACAATGAAACGTTTAACCGGCAAGCCTAATGCCTTTGCAATCAGCCCTGCAGTCAGGTTACCGAAGTTACCAGACGGGACGGCAATCACGGCTTGTTCACGCTGGGCTTTAGGCAGTTGGGCAACCGCTTCAAAGTAATAGCAAATCTGTGCAACCAGACGGCTGATATTGATGGAATTGGCAGAGTTCAAGCCAATCGCTTTTTTCAGCTCTACATCATCAAAGGCATTTTTCACCATCGCCTGACAATCATCAAAGGTGCCCTTGATCGCAATGGTACGAATGTTACCGCCCAGGGTGCAGAACAGTTTTTCCTGCAGCGGGCTGATTTTGCCTTCCGGATACAGGATCACGACTTCAATGTTTGGCAGACCATAGAATGCATGAGCTACTGCAGCCCCTGTATCACCTGAAGTCGCAGTCAGGATTGTAATTTTCTCACCAGTGCTGAATGCCGTCAGACACTGCGCCATGAAACGGCCACCGAAATCTTTGAATGCCAGTGTTGGGCCATGAAACAGCTCCAGCGCATAGGTGTTCTCAGCTACTTTCGCCAGCGGAGCCGGAAAAGAGAACGCCGTTGCCACCATTTCCTGCAGCTTTTCCTGTGACAGCTCATCACCGATCAAATGCTTCAGAATCGCCACTGAACGTTCCACCAACGGCTGATCAAGCAATGCATCCACATCGGCTAACGGTGCAATCTGTTCAGGGAAAAATAACCCTTGTTCGCGACCCAGACCTTGTTTCACCGCTTGGGCAAAGCTGACCTGTTCTGAATGATCTTTGATGTTGTAAAGCTTCATAATCCTTGTCCTGTAATTTGTGTTCCCTGACGATCAATCTTGCACACGTGGCAGAAACCATCTTCATTCTGGATGAAATTGGCTTCCAGCCACTCTTTCATACGTAAGGCCTGTTGCTTATCAGTCATAGCAACAAAGACAGTCGGGCCGGAACCGGAAATACCGGTGGCTAAGGCACCTGACATCGCGGCATGCTGGCGCACTTCATTAAATTTCGGAATCAGTGCCTGACGATATGGTTCAGCGATGACATCTTTCAGCATCGCAGACGCCAGTTTTTCCTGACCAGTATGGCTGGCATGAACAAACGCAGCCAGACGACGACCATAAGTCAGACAATCACTGCGACGGTATTGGGCAGGCAGAATAGCACGGGCTTCCGCTGTAGAAATGCTGATCCCTGGATAACAAGACACCCAGTACCAGTTATCAAAGGTCGGCACCGACTGACTAATGATACCTTCTTCTTCTATCATCAGCTGCAGGCCACCCAGATAGCATGGTGCCACGTTGTCGTAATGGATCGAACCGGAAATCTGACCTTCCAACTCGCCCATCAGCAACAGGGCTTCATCCTTATCCAAAGCATAGTCATGGAAAGCATTCAATGCGGCCAGAGCGGCCACAATGCTGGAGGCACTGGAACCCAGACCCGAACCGATCGGCAGGTTTTTCTCCAGCACCATGCGCAGAGGTTTAATGCTTAATCCACGTTTTTTCAGTGCGGCGGCATAACCCAGATAGCAGTCGTAAACGATGTTTTTCTCAGCCTCTGCCGGTAACTTATGGGCAAAGCGGCCCTGACAGCTCAACGCAAACGGAGCATCGTGATCGGCCACTTCCACCCGATCACCCAACAGAGCGCCATCGATAGGTGCCAGTGCGGCACCTAATACATCAAAACCAACACTGACATTACCAATCGAGGCCGGAGCGTATGCTACTACGGTCATGAATTATACCTCTTGCTTCCAGTTCAGGGTGCGCAGCAGATCCGCAAAGACCCCTGCCGCTGTTACTTCAGTGCCCGCACCGTAACCGCGCAAGACCAAAGGAATCGGTTGATAGTAGGTAGAGAAGAACGCCAACGCGTTTTCACCATCTTTCACTTTGAATAACGGATCGTTTTCATCGACTTCTTTAATGGCCACTTTGCACTGACCATTTTCGATACTGCCGACATAACGCAGCACCTTACCGGCTTCTTTAGCAGCAGCAACACGCTCACGGAACCACGCATCAGCTTCTGGCAGACGCTTGATGAACTCATCTGTAGAACCAGACGCATCGAATCCTGGTGGTAATGCCTGTTCAACGATCACATCACTCAGTTCCAATGGCATTCCTGCTTCACGGGCCAGAATCAGCAGCTTACGGGCGACATCCATACCACTTAAATCATCGCGCGGATCCGGCTCAGTAAAGCCATTGCCTTTTGCAGTCAGTGTGGCTTCAGAGAAACTGCAGCCTTCGTCCAGCTTGCCGAAGATGAATGACAGTGAACCAGAAAGAATACCGTTAAAGGCCTGTAGTTTATCACCTGCTTTGATCAGATTCTGCAGGTTTTCGATAACTGGCAGACCCGCACCCACGTTGGTTTCGTACAGAAACTTACGACGGGTAGCCTGTGCCGTACGGCGTAATTCACGGTAATACTGGATCGAGCTGGTATTCGCTTTTTTATTCGGGGTAACCACATGGAAACCTGCTGCCAGGAAATCGGCATACTGGCCAGAGATGGTTTCATCAGAAGTACAATCTACAATGACCGGGTTGATCAAATGGCTGTCATCCACCAGTTGTTTGATCGCTTGCAGGTTGAAACGTTCAGTGGCCACTTCCAGCGCGGCTTGCCAATTTTCCAGATCCAGACCGTCTTTGGATAACGCCATTTTGCGAGAATTGGCCAAACCAACGACTCGTAAACCGATGCCTTGTTTGCTGAGCACGGCTTGTTGACGACGGATCTGTTGAAGCAGTGCACCGCCTACACCACCGAGCCCTACCAGAATAATATCGATAAATTGCTGGGTACCGAACAGGTTCTGGTGACACGCCTTGATAGCTTCAGTAACTTTTTTGTTACCCACGACCGCAGAGATTGAGCGTTCGCTGGAGCCTTGAGAGATAGCAACGATATTGATGGCAGCTTGCGCCAGCGAAGTAAAGAAACGGGCAGCGATCCCTTTCATGGTACGCATGCCATCACCGACCAGAGACAAAATAGCCAGATCGTGACGAATTTCGATCTCTTCCAGCAAGTTCGCTTTTAATTCCAGCTCAAATTCCTGATTCAGCACTTTCAGCGCTTTTTCGGCATCATAGGTGTGGATGCAGAAGCTGATGCTGTATTCAGAAGAAGCCTGGGTAATCAAAACCACCGAGACACCCGCACGGGAAACCGCAGTGAACATACGGCCAGCCATGCCAACCATGCCTTTCATGCCGGGGCCGCTGACGTTGATCATGGAGATACCGGACAGATCAGAGATACCTTTCACCGGATATTGATCATCACCGTGATCGGCGCTGATTAGCGTACCTTCACCCTGTGGGTTAAAGGTGTTTTTGATAAGACATGGAATGTGGAAACGGGCAATCGGTGCGATGGTACGCGGGTGCAATACTTTAGCGCCGAAGTAAGACAGCTCCATCGCTTCTTTATAAGACATGCGTTTCAGCAGTACCGCATCCGGTACCAGACGTGGATCACAACTGTAAACCCCGTCTACGTCAGTCCAGATCTCACAGCAATCGGCATTCACACAGGCTGCTAACACAGCAGCAGAATAGTCAGAACCGTTACGGCCCAGCAGCACCAACTCACCGTTTGCATTACCACCGGTGAAACCCGCCATGAGGTAAACATGACCTTCATTCACTGGTTTTGCGGCAAAACGCGCGCGGGAAACATCAATATCAACGTGCGATTCTAAGAAGCTACCTTCCGCCAGTAACATTTCCACTGGATTGATCCGGGTGACTTTTTCGCCACGCGCCAGCAGCAATTGTTCCATGCAAGCAATGGATAGCGCTTCACCTCGGCTTAGGATCAACGCCTGTACACTGTCCGGGCACTGATTCAGCAACTGAATACCCTGCATTTTACTGCGGATGGTACCCAGTTCTTGTTGCAGACGTTGCATCAGCACTTCGTCAGCGAAATTGGCATAACGTGTTTTCAGCCCGGTGATCAGACGCGTGAAAATACCTTCGATTTCAGCCAATGTTGCACTGGCATCTTCACCTTTGCTGGTCTGAGCCACTAATGCCACCAGCAGGTTAGTCACTTTGGCCGGTGCCGATAACACCAATGCCACCTGAACCTGTTGTTGATTGTTCACTACAATATCGGAAACTCGCAGGAACCGCTCCGCATCTGCCAGTGAAGAACCACCAAACTTAAGTACACGCATATACCTCTCCCTGTAACGAAAAAGCCCGTACCTGGTTAGGGGACGGGCTTCGTGAATTTTTTCTGTTATTCGTGCATCAGCCCGCGCCAGTACCACCAATTGTGGTGCCGGTAATGATAATAATTGTGCGGGTAGCAATAATAGACAGCATAATCGGACTTCGAATAAAAAGTGACATACCAATACCGGATTAGGTGTCTTTCTGTCAACAAAATTCTGTAACAATTGATGTTTCGGTATTATGCACAACCTCATCAACAACGTCTTCAGGCTGCAAAAACCTTCATTATTGTTAACAAGATTGAAAAAACAGATCTACTGTCATATGAATGCAGCAAATATGTTAAAATCAGAACAATTTCATTTACCACAGAGAATTTCCATGCAGACACCACAGATCTTGATCGTTGAAGACGAGCTTGTTACACGGAATACCCTGAAAAGTATCTTTGAAGCAGAAGGCTACCATGTATTAGAAGCTAACAATGGTGATGAAATGCACCATATATTAGCCAGCCAGCGCGTTGATCTGGTGATCATGGACATCAACCTGCCAGGTAAAAACGGTTTATTGCTGGCACGGGAAATCCGGGAGAAAGGTGAAATGGGCCTGATCTTCCTGACTGGCCGGGATAATGATGTGGATCGTATTCTGGGTTTGGAGATCGGTGCCGATGACTACATCACCAAACCATTCAATCCACGCGAGCTGACGATTCGTGCCCGCAATTTACTGGGCCGCACGCTGCGTGGCGAGCCGGTCGAGGAAGTGATCGCAGGTAACGTTTCAGCCTACCTGTTTAATGGCTGGCGATTGGATATCAATAGCCGTTCTTTGATCAACCCATCGAACGTTGCTTATCGCCTGCCCCGTTCTGAATTCCGGGCGCTGCTGCATTTCTGTGAAAACCCAGGCCAAATTCAAACGCGAGCTGACTTATTATTGAAAATGACGGGCCGTGAATTGAAACCGCATGATCGTACCGTAGACGTCACCATCCGTCGCATCCGGAAGCATTTTGAAGATTACCCAGATACACCAGAATTGATCACCACAATTCACGGTGAAGGCTATCGGTTCTGTGCTGAGTTAGAACAAGAAACGAACAGTTAGTTAAGTATTGTTAAAACCGACCGTTAAAAAGGCCAACCAGTGTTGGCCTTTTCAGTTTCTACAAGCTAGATTGATGGCGGTTCTGAGACTTGCGCACCTGTTTGTGCTGCTGGTCTGTACTATGGTTTATATAAGCACACGATGGTTTACATAAAAAATTATAAATAGGAGCCAGCATGAAGTACTGGTATCTGGCTTACTGCCGTCCCAAAGAGGAAGAGCGAGCAAAACTGCATTTACGAAATCAAGGCGTAGACAGTTATTATCCTTTGGTTTTGGCCCGTAAGATTGTCCGTGGGAAAATCACCGAAAAAATTGAACCTATGTTCCCTCGATATCTCTTTGTTCATTTGGATATCAACGAATTTTCACCGCTTAAAGTTCATTCAACCCGCGGCATTCACCATATTGTGGGCCATGGTTCGAGCTGGGATAAAGTTCCCCCAGAGCTGATCTATCAACTGATGCGCAATGAAGACAGTGATGAACTCAGAGATGAGGTTTGCAAACTGCCGAAACCCGGCCAGAAAGTGATCATCGAAGAGGGCCCATTTGCCGGGCTACAAGCGATATATCAAGAACCTGACGGTAATCAGCGCGCCTTTTTGTTGCTATCTATGCTGCATCAGGATGTCTGTGCCAGCATTGAAAATAAAAGTTTCAGCTGTCTGAACGCCAGTTAAAGAAATGCTCTGTCACGGCATTCTCTCGCGTTGAGAGCGAAGACATGCCGTTTCCTAATCTCAGACCCAGCCGTTTAGCAGGCGATATTCTTCCAGCACATAGGTATCGGTCATGCCGCTGATAAAATCGAGTAATAATCTGACACGGTAATACCATTCTTGTTCCGCCGGACGTAAAAAGAAAATATCCGGTGTCTCAGTTGCTTTCAAATAGGCCGTCACGTGGCGGCGCGAGAGACGGTGACACAAGCGCAATGCATGCTGATGACGGAGCTGCCCTTCCCCAGTCAATAATTGTCGGAATGTCGTGGCCGGCAATGCCAATAATTCACTGTAGGTAAGCAACACACCGCGCATCGCCGCATAACCTGATAGCTCCAGACTTTCGACTTCTGCTTGTCCGAAGATGGATTGCCGCGCCAACTGTTTCAGCGAGTTCAGGACGGTAATTGCCGGATGCTCACATTCCAACAGGTGTCCGACAAAACGGCCAGCCAGAATGTCATTCCGATGTTCCCGGTAAGACTCTGCGGCCAATTGTACCCAGTCGTTGGTGAGCAGATAACGGAATCGCGGGAAAAAACCTTGTTCATTCTGCAAGGCATCATCCAGCAGTGGCTGCACATAGGCTTTAGTCGCCTCATCCACATGGTCGAGCAGAAAACGTAATACTTCATCGACTGTCAGTAGATGACGATCTACGGCATCATCCACATCAGCAATACTGTAGGAGATGTCATCGGCGGCTTCCATGATAAAGACCAGCGGATGCCGAACCCCCGCCGGCAAATGCAACACATCGCGGATACGTTCAATAAGATGGCGCTCACTAATAAACACACCGATCTTACTGTCAGTCGCAATCACTGATTCATCAATGACGCGGGGATATTTAATAATACAGGCCAATTGACTGAGTGTCAGATTCAAACGCTGCAACGAATGCACCAGCCGCAAGCTTTGTGCATTGCCATCAAAACAGCAAAGATCGGGGGCTAACACTTTTTGCCATTGCTCGCTGGCTGATGTCGCCAGTGCAGCTGCAAACAAACTGTCTAATTCATCGTGCAACCATTCTCGTAAGACCGCTTCGCCAAAGTGACCAAACGGCGGGTTACCCACGTCATGCAGTAAACATGACATCTCGACAAGATTGGAGACCACCTGCTCTGGCCAGTCGGAAACATTCATCTCGCGAATGGCAAAGATGATCTGGCGACCCGCCTGCTGCACCTCCAATGAGTGCGTCAGGCGACTACGCACGGAGGCTTTGACATCCAGCGGAAAGACTTGTGTCTTCTGCTGTAATCGTCTGACTGGTGCACTCTGCACAATCCGGGTTCGATCCAGTTCCGTTGCCGCCAGCAATGACGCTGACTCTTCGGGATAATAGCGTTCTGACTGGAGCAAATGCGGATAATGCAACATGACCGACTCCTTAGAATATGACCGTCATTGTGCCGTCTGAGTTTCAGTACGTTGTTGCTGCACCCACTGGCGCAAGCATTCAAGATCACCTTGATATTCAGCACAAATACTGTCTATCCAATCATTAATATTTTCCTGCCAGGCAGGGAGATCCGGTGATTGAGCCTGTTGTGCCAATTGGTGAATCCGTTTTAAGCCAATCGCCCCGGCGGCACTTTTTATTTTATGGGCTTCTTCTACTATGCCTTGTTTATCACGGGCTGTCAGGGCGCTGTTGAGGATCTTCAGATATTCCGGCATCGATTGCGCGAAGAGATCAATGGCCGAAACCATGACATCACACCCCACCACCCCGGTGAAGTCCTCCAGGAACGGAAGATCGAGCACATATTTGTTTGGCGCCTCGACGACGACTTCTGATTCCGATGGCAGCGCACATCCGACAAATAACTCATTTAATGTTTTACGTAAATTACCCAGCGCAAGCGGTTTGCCAATCACAGCCTGCATGCCATGCTGTTGATATTGACTCGGGTCATTGATCAGATTAGCTGTCAGCGCTACTAAAGGTGGTAATTTTTCAGGATAACGCTGTCGTAACTCGTCAGCGATGTCAAAACCGGTCATGTCTGGCAACTGGATATCCAGCAATACCAGGTCATAACGTTCCGGCTGGAATTTAGCCAGTGCTTCACGCCCTGTCATCGCAGCGTCAACCTGATGCCCTAGCTTATTCAGCATCGCAGTAGCAACGGTAATGTTGAGTGCAATATCTTCGACCAGCAAAATGCGTAACGGAGGAAGTTCTTGTGCCAACATGGCTTCGGCTTCATCATTTTGCGAATCCGGCAGCACGGTTGCTTCCAGCTCTATCGTGAAACAAGAGCCATGCCCAAGCTCGCTATCCACATGAATGGAACCACCCATGGTTTCCACTAATTGCTTGGTGATCGCCAGACCGATCCCCGTGCCCACGGCACGTTTTGTACCGGGCACCTGATAATACATGGCAAAAATATTCTGCTGTTCATGTTCCGGGATCCCGATGCCGGTGTCTTCAATATCAAACCGAAGATAGACTTTGTTCTCTTCAGAAGGTGACACCTGTACGCCGAACGTGATGCCACCTTCGGCGGTAAATTTGACCGCATTACTCAATACGTTCCACAGGATCTGACGCAAGCGGGTGCCATCGGCCATGATCCAGTGCGGGACATCGCCGTCGATATCAAAGTGCAGATACAGCCCTTTGGCCTCGACCATGAGCGAACTGAGTGTTTGTAAATCGGCCAGCAGTTGCCGTAAATCAATTTTACTTCTGGCGATCTTCAATTTGCGGCGCTCGATTTTATCGAGATCGATGATGTCGTTAAAAATATTGCCTAAGGTGACAGCACTTAAATGAATGGTATTGAGATACTGCCGCTGTAAATCATTTAACGGGGTATCAAGCAGGATATGACTTAACCCGACCACACCGTTTAGGGGAGTCCGCAACTCATGGCTGATCGTTGAAATGAACGTGGTTTTATCCCGACTGGCTTTCTCCAGCTCATCCTGATATTGCTTATGTTCAGTAATATCACGCCCAAAGCCGACCAGGCCCAGTCGCTCACCATGCGCGGCAAAGAAAGGAACCTGCCGCATTTCAAAACAGGCTCGACGCCCATCCGGATACGGAAACCACAGTTCGTAGGTGATCGGTTGATTTTTCTCAAAAACCTCCCGGTCACGGCTGATGATCTGCTCCGCCATCTGCGGTTCATAGACGCCATAAGGAGTCCGACCGATGATGTCGTCACGGCTGCGCCCCAGTAAGGTTTCCAGCGCCCGGTTACAACTTAAGAACTCTTCACGTTCATTGCGGTAAAACACCAGATCGGGGGAGCTATCCAGAAAGGAACGCAATAACGCACTTTGCTCTTCCAGTTCTTTCTGTGCCTTTTCACGCTGAATGGCTTCGGCTTCCAGTTCACTTAACACACGTAATCTTGCCGCTTCGGCCCGACGGGTTTCTTCAATTTGATTATTTAACTGACTGATATTGCTCTGCAATCGCTGATTTAAGGCTTGGTCGCGCTCACGCATGATTTGCAGTTTATGCACCATGTCAGT
This sequence comes from Tolumonas lignilytica, assembly GCF_000527035.1. NCBI lineage: Bacteria > Pseudomonadati > Pseudomonadota > Gammaproteobacteria > Aeromonadales > Aeromonadaceae > Tolumonas > Tolumonas lignilytica. The sequence goes on along the minus strand of NZ_AZUK01000001.1, from coordinate 2,479,636 downwards.
CAAACGACGCCGGGAGTCTTCCAGCTCATCAATCACGGCGGTCAGAAAATAGGCCGCCCATGGAGTTACCAACAACCCGAAAAAGACTGAACGAACTAAATCGACGACATCCACTACACCTCGTAATAACAGTGTGATCGTGCCCTGAATGACGACAGCAATAGAAATGATACAGAAGGCCAACAACAGACTGAATCGGATGATACCGATGCGGGTGATCCAGTCGACGTAAAGCTGTACCCATGTTTTTATTTGTCGCATTGCGCTATCCCATTCCTATGCCCATGGCGAAAAAATCTAACGAGATCAGCATAGCGGGTAATGCGCAGGCTTCCTAGCTTGGAAATTGAAAGGGGCGACCCAGCGCACTCCCCTGCGAGCCGTGTTGCTTCAGATATCGATCCATTTCAATCATCACTCCCCAGCGCCCTTCACACCAATCCGGTGCAAGTAAGGTGGGCCGACGAGCTGATGCGGTCACACGATGGAACACGACCTCCGGCGGTGTGTGCCGAATCATCTCGGCTGCGATTTCCACATACTCCGTTTGCGTTAACGCATTCAAACGGCCCGCACGCCACGCTTTTGCCATGGTACTGCCATCCACGATATGCAGTGGATGCAACTTGATGCCATCAGTGCCGGTTGCGACGACTTTCTCCACGGTGGATAAGCATGCCTCTTGTCCCTCTTTCGGCAAGCCAACGATCAGATGGGTACAGACTTTCAGACCCCGCTTTTTCGCGCGGGCCACCGCATCTGTATAAGCACGGAAATCATGGCCCCGGTTGATTCGTTTTAAGGTTTCGTCATGCGCACTCTGCAAACCAAGTTCTAACCAGATCTCCCGGCCTTGTTGCTGATAATGACTCAATAAATCCAGCACGGCATCCGGTACACAGTCCGGACGGGTTCCAACACACAGCCCCACCATATCGGCAACCTGCAACGCCTCTTCATACATCTTTTTAAGATATGCCACTTCGGCGTAGGTGCTGGTGTAAGCCTGAAAATAAGCCAGATAACGACGGGCGCGCGCCACTTCATCTTTGCGGGCTGATAATTGTTCACTGATGGAGAGTTGCTGGGTGTTTTCATCAGCAAAAGAGGCCACATTGCAGAATGTACACCCCCCTTTACCTAAGGTGCCATCACGGTTGGGACAGGTAAACGCGCCATGCAGCGTCAGTTTATGAATTTTCTCACCATAACGATGTAACAGATCCTGACCAAAGGTATTCACCAAAAGATGTATTTGCATGCCAACTCCCGAAATAAGCAGCAATATTGTAAGGGAAAAGCATTCGTGTCGCATCGCTACGACTCGTCACATTGCATGGATATTGCTATGATCATTGGCAATATTATTTGCCATCACGACATGGCACATTCTTCGAGGTAGTGATGAAAGTAGGAATCATCGGCGCAATGGAGCCGGAAGTTGCGATTTTGCGCGAACAAATCAGTCACCGTGAAACCGTCACTATTGCGGGTTGTGAATTTTATCTGGGCCAATTAGCCGGACATGACGTGATACTGACCCGCTCAGGTATCGGTAAAGTGGCAGCCAGCATCGCAACAACCATTCTGCTGGAGCGCTATGCACCCGATTGTGTGATTAATACTGGTTCCGCCGGTGGCTTTGATCCTGCATTACGGGTGGGCGATGTGGTCATTTCTGATGATGTACGTCATCACGATGTCGATGTGACCGCCTTTGGTTATGAACCAGGTCAGTTGCCACAACAACCAGCAGCGTTTGCTTCCGATCGTAAATTGATTGGCGTGGCTGAACAGGTGATGCACCAGTTTCCAGATCTGCAAAGCCGGATTGGTCTGATTTGTACCGGCGATCAGTTCATGTGCGATCCACAACGTATTGCACAACTGCGACAAACCTTTCCGACCATGATGGCTGTAGAAATGGAGGCCGCGGCAATTGCGCAGGTTTGCCATCAATTCAAGGTGCCGTTTGTGGTGATCCGTTCGTTGTCTGATATTGCAGGCACGGAATCGCCCAGCACGTTTGAAGAATACCTCGAAGTCGCTGCCAAAAATTCCTCAGCCATGATCGTCGCGATGTTGAAACAACTCTGATGCTGACCGTCGACAAAATTGAGCCGCTACTGAATACGCCGCCGCTGATTTTATTAGCGGCGGTTTTATTGGAGAGCTGGCTGCCAATGCCTGCCCGCTGGAAACCATCGGCCTTAGTTCCCTTGTTGCAACGTCTGGTGAGCCGAGTTCATCGTAAGAATGCATCGCCACAACAACAGTGGACGACCGGCTTGTTACTGCCGTTTGTGGTTATTTTCCCCAGCCTGGTCGCCAGTTGGTCCGTCCGGAATCTGGCCCCGTGGGACATGTTATTCGATATTCTGCTGCTGAGCTGGCTGCTGGAAAGCCAGCCCATCAAGGAAGTTTTACTGGCAATACGACAGTTATTGCAACAAGACAAGCTAGTGTTGGCCCGTCTGCAACTGAGTCGCTGGGTGCTACGTGATACGCAGACGCTGAGTGCAATGGGGGTCTGTAAAGCGGCCATTGAAATGAGTATTCTGCGCTTACTCAGTCAATGGTTTAGCGTTGCCATGATCTATTTACTCTTGGGCATTCACGGCGCATTGTTCTGTCGCCTGATCCAGCTTGTCGCGCAAAGCTGTAATATGAAACTCACGGTAAATCGTATTTGTGGCGAATTTACAGCTCGAATGCTGCAAACCTTCAATACCATTCCGGTGTTGATCCTGTTGTTGCTGCAGTTACCTTTACCTCATGGTTTCAGCGCTCTGAAAACAGCTTTCAAGCAAGTACGTCACTGGCCCGCCGTCACAAGTGGCCTGCTATTGAATTGTACTGGCGTCAGTCTGGGAATTGGTCTGGGCGGTCCGCGTTTGTATCAAGGTGAAAAAATCCGTTATGCACGTATCGGTACTCAACGTGATCCCGAGCCTTCGGCACTCCTGAGTGGTTATCGCCGCCTTATTCATCTGGGCTGGTTTTGCTGGATGTCATTAGCGGTTTTCTATGGATGGTTCGTCTATGTTCACTTGGTGTCGTAACCGCTTAGGTTATCTGTTCATTTTAGTATTACCGCTCACCGTGCAGGCCGTTCCGCAACGAATCGTCAGTCTGACACCGCATATTACCGAAATGCTGTTTGCCATTGGCGCTGGCTCTCAAGTTGTCGCGATCGATCAGGCCAGCGATTATCCTGCTGACGTCAAAAAACTCCCCAAAGTCGCTAACTATCAAAGTCTGAATAGTGAAAGTTTGCTCGCGGTAAAACCTGATCTGGTGGTCGCCTGGGGGGCAACACAAGTATTAATGCAGCAACAAATAAAAAAACTGGGCATTCCGTTACTATTGCTACAATCGCAAAAATTAGATGATTTGCCTAAAGAGCTGCGTTTGTTAGGGGAACAAACCGGCCACACCGCACAGGCCAATCAGCTCGCCACCCAGATAGCCGATAAATTTGCCGATTATCGGTTACGCAGCCAACACCGCCCCAAAGTAACCGCCTTTTATCAACTGTGGTATCCGCCTTTGACCACGGTTGCCAACGGTTCTTTTATTCAGGAAATAATGACGATGTGTGGTGCGGAAAACCCTTTTGCCAACAGTAACACACCTTATCCGCAACTGAGTGAAGAAGCCGTTTTAGCTGCCGACCCTCAGATCATATTCAGCACGCAACATGGTAGCGATCTGCAGCACTGGTCAAAGTGGCCCCAACTTGCAGCCGTAAAACAAAAGCATTTGTATCAGTTGAATGCGGACTGGTTACACCGATTATCGCCGCGCATTTTATTAGGGATTGCACAAATGTGTGGTCAGATAGATGACGTCGTAAAAAACCGGCATTAACAGCAAAGTCATTGAGCTGGATTAACATAATATTTACAATCGCCACCCTGAAAATCATTGTCAACCGAGAGCAACATGCAGCCTTCTTTTATTGATAGTCTTATCTATTTTATCGACCTGTTAGGTACTGTCGTGTTTGCTTTTTCAGGGGTGCTAGTGGCCGGACGTTTGAAGATGGACATTATTGGCGTATTAGTGCTTGCGGCGGTGACCTCCATTGGTGGTGGCACAATCCGTGATTTATTAATTGGCGCCACTCCGGTTTTTTGGATCAAAGACTCGCATTATCTCCTGACCATTGCCCTGACTGCTGTCGCAGGCATGGGGGTTGCCCGAATTCAGCATCGTTTTCCCTGGTATCTATTACCACTGTTAGATGCTATCGGCTTGGCCTTGTTTGTCGTCATTGGCGCACAAAAGGCACTGACCTTTGGTACGTCAGGTGTTATTGCCGTGATCATGGGCTGTATGACCGGTGTGGCCGGCGGTGTTATTCGAGATATTCTGGCTGGTGAAATACCGATGGTATTGCGTAAGGAGGTGTATGTCACCGCCTGCATACTGAGCGGTTCAATCTACGTCATTCTGCTGGATCTGGGGCTGGGCCACGTGGCTTCCATGTTTGCCAGCATGTTGAGCCTGTTGTGCGTGCGTGTGCCAGCCATTTTTCTGCACTTATCGCTGCCCACTTTTCATCTGGGAAAAGATGAGTAAGCCTGAGCCACTTAAAAATAAAAACGCAGATAATAAAAAAGCCTGTCTTCATCAGACAGGCTTTTTTATTTGGTGGAGCTACGCGGGATCGAACCGCGGACCTCTTGCATGCCATGCAAGCGCTCTCCCAGCTGAGCTATAACCCCGAAATTCGGTATCTATCTGATTTTTAAATCAGAATTTGGTGGAGCTACGCGGGATCGAACCGCGGACCTCTTGCATGCCATGCAAGCGCTCTCCCAGCTGAGCTATAACCCCACAATGCTGGATACTTCCTGTTACAGAAGCGACACGAATAATAGGGATAGCCTCCGAGACTGTCAACTGGAAATAGTCTGAACCCACTTCAATTGATTAACAAATCATCATTTCGGTGCAAGTGTAAGCAATTCAATCTAAAGGCACCTATATAAAACAATGGGTTACATTTATAAATTAAGTATTATCAATGTGAATTAGATTTGATTTATACGTATTAATCCAATTCGTTGAAAGATCGCTATATAGTCTGGCTATAAAAATAAATAATTATTCAAAATAACAGACTAAAAAGCTTCATCTGAGATTTGCAAAGGACATTAATAAATGGAACTTAAAAGTAATAGCATGGCGTTGTCGTCACAAGAACGACATTGGCGTCCGTGGTTTGGTAAAACTGGAAAACTGGCCATGCGTTGGGCCTGTTATCTGAATCGGGATCGTTATCAGGCAATGGAAAACGCCTTTGAAAACTTTGCCCGTTATCGCGTTAACCTACTGAAAGAATGGACCAATCATCAGTGGCGGATTCTGTCTGCCATCGCACAGAATACCGCGCAGCTCGAACAACTGACGGTTTCTGTTTTAAAAGAAAAAAGTAATCTGCTGCCAGATTGCAATGAATTATTTGTTTTAAACAAACAAGGGGAACTGCAGCAAAGTTCCCGCGGGCGAACCTCAGCCCCTGCTGTTAATAATAAAATATTGCAATATGCCGCTGGCCAACCATTTTTACATGGCCCCTATATCGATGCCGTCACGCTCTCGCTAGGCAAAAGTACATCCACCTTTCATGATGCAGTCACCCTGATGTTCTATCAGCCATTAGTTCAAAATGGCCAACTGCTGGGTTTCCTGTGTGCCCGCGTGCCTAATGATGTGGTGGGGGATTTGATCCAACGGGAAGCGGGTCATATCTTCCATGAATCTGGCGATAATTACCTGTTCATGGTGAAATCCAATTTTGATCCTGCCTTGCCGCAGGGGGTTGCCCTCTCCCGCTCGCGCTTTGAAGATCGAACCTTCTCGGGTGGCGATAACCTGAAAGATGGCATCAATACCCCGTTTGGGGTGGTACAGGTAAAAAATCACACTGAGTTTGAGCTTATTTTTAATGATCCTTCCACCGGACGTCTCCATCCCGGTGTCAGAGAAACGATCCGGCACGGGGAAAATCTGTTTGTCAGTTATCCCGGCTACTCCGATTACCGCCATATTCCTGTGATCGGAAAAGGGGTCACCTTTCAGCTTCCCGGCTCACCTGATGTCTGGGGGATGATGTGTGAAGCCGATCTGGAAGAAGCCTATCGTTATCGTTCGATCAGCCAGCGTCTGACGGGTGGTTATCTGATGACAGCCATCGGAGCGACCATCATTGCCTCCGGATTGCATCTGGCCATTCAACCCACCGTGACAGAAACCATCTTATGTTACTTTGTTCTGCAATTATTGGGGGTACTGGCCTTTAATCGCTGGCTCAGCAAACCGCTCTCCCATCGCTTGCGCGATACGATTGCGCTGTTGCGACAAATCGTGGAAGGCGGCGGCAACTTACGTCTGCGGATCCCTCGGGAGCAAACCACCAACGATGAGAGCGGCATGATGGCCACCTGGGTCAACAGCCTGATTGATCATCTAGATGGCATTCTCGGACAAGTCATTTCCACCAGCCGAATTCTGGAACGTAATAACGGCGATATGCAGCAACAAAACAGCTCCGCCGTGAGAGCAACCAACCATGTTATGAATGCGATGCAGGAAACTCAAACCTCATTGCAGATACAAATGCAGCAATTGGACAATGCCAACGGTATTGCCAATGAGATGCGTGAAGCCATGAAACAACAGGCTGAAAATGCCCGGAAGCAACTGCAATTGGTTTCCGCCAGAACGCGGGACATTCGCACCACGGTCAGTGCATCGACAGAAACCATTGAGCAGTTAAATCAGAGTGCAAAGGCGATTGGTAACATTGTCAGTGTGATTCAGGGCATTGCTGCCCAAACCAATTTACTTGCACTGAATGCCGCCATTGAAGCGGCTCGGGCGGGAGAAGCTGGTCGTGGCTTTGCCGTGGTGGCCGATGAGGTCAGAAATCTGGCCGCCCGTACCAGCCAGTCGACCAATGAAATAGAAGAGATGATTGCGACCGTACAACAGCAGGCAACGAATGCGGTGGAGATCATGAATGTCAGTATGCAGAACATGGAAGCAGGCCTGCAACTGGCCGAAAACTCTTCCGATGATCAGCGAGAGCATCATCTGATCGTAGAGAAATTACTGGCTACAATTCAGGATCTCACCGAGCAAGGTCAGGATCATGCCAACAAGACCTCGACCATTCATCGAGTCACGGAAGGGATGCAGTCTGCATTGACCCAATTTACCCAAAGTGTCAGCGATACCGAACACTCTATTAATCGCTTGGCAGCATTAACCGGACAATTCCAGATCAGCCAGAATTAACCAGTCTGCATAAGAAAACGGCCTCTTTTTAGAGGCCGTTTTTGTATCCGTATAACAAATATGTCAGGCGTGTAATGAACGATCACCGCGGGCAATACCGCAGACGCCACTACGCACCACTTCCACGATATCAGTCACCTGCGCTAACGTATTCAGGAAAGCATCCAGCTTATCGCTGCTGCCTACCAGTTGTACCGTATAAAGCTCAGGTGTGACATCGACGATCTGACCACGGTAAATTTCAGCCAAACGCATGACTTCATCACGTGAACCACCTGTACAACGGGTTTTAACCAGCATCACTTCACGCTCGATATGAGCACCTTCAGTGATATCGGAAACCTTCAGTACATCGACCAATTTGTGCAATTGTTTCGTGATCTGTTCAATCACCTGAATTTCACCACTGGTCACGATCGTCATGCGTGACAAAGTTGCATCTTCCGTTGGTGCAACCGTCAAAGACTCAATGTTATAAGCTCGTTGTGAAAACAGACCGACGACACGACTCAGAGCGCCAGCTTCGTTTTCCAGCAGGACAGAAATGATATGTCGCATCAGGTACGCTCCGTTTTACTCAGCCACATTTCGTTCATCGCACCGAACTTGATCTGCATCGGATAAACGTGCTCATCCGGATCAACGGCGATATCCATAAACACCAGACGATCTTTGAGTGCAAAACACTGCTCCAGTGCGCCTTCCAGATCATCCGGATGATCCACACGAATACCTACATGACCATAGGCTTCAGCCAGTTTGACAAAATCAGGCAGCGAATCCATATAGGAATGGCTCTGACGACCACCATAGAACATCTTCTGCCACTGCTTCACCATCCCTAACGAGCGGTTGTTCAGCGCGATGATCTTCACGGGAATGCCATATTGCAGACAGGTCGACAATTCCTGAATATTCATCTGAATAGAACCATCACCCGTCACACAGCAGACAACCTGATCCGGGCAGGCCAGCTTGGCTCCCATCGCAGCAGGGAAACCAAAGCCCATGGTGCCAAGGCCACCTGAATTGATCCACTGACGTGGACGGTTAAACGGATAATAGAGCGCCGCGAACATCTGGTGCTGACCAACGTCTGATGCGACGATCGCATTGCCGTCGGTCACCCGATACAGTGCTTCGATAACCTGTTGCGGTTTGATCACAGCCGCTTCGGTCTGATAGCCCAGACAACGGCGGGCACGCCAGCCATCGATCTGTTCCCACCAATCCGCCAGACCATCATTGTCGGTATCCAGCTCCATCTCATTGATGGCATCCAGCATCTGTTCCAACACTGTGTCGACAGCCCCGACGATTGGCACATCTACCGGTACGATTTTCGCGATTGAGGTCGGATCAATATCAATATGGATGATTTTGGCATCTGGACAGAACTTGGCGACATTGTTGGTAACGCGATCATCAAAGCGAGCACCAATCGCCAGAATCAAATCAGCATGATGCATCGCATTATTGGATTCAAAGGTACCGTGCATACCCAGCATGCCGATGAATTGATGATGCGTACAAGGGAATGCCCCCAGCCCCATCAGCGTCGAGGTCACTGGCAGACTGAACAATTCAGCGATGCGCATGACCTGTTCACTGGCATTGGCCGCGATCGCGCCGCCACCGATATACATGACCGGCTTACGCGCTTCCGCCAGCAATTTTGCTGCACGTTTGATCTGCCCTTTATGACCAGACTTGGTCGGGTTGTAGGAGCGTAGGTGAACCTCATCCGGATATTCATACGGCACTTTGATTGCCGGATTTTGCACATCTTTCGGCAGGTCAACCACCACTGGGCCAGGACGACCGGTTGAGGCAATATAAAATGCTTTTTTGATCGCCTGTGGAATGTCGGCCGCTTCCTTACACAGGAAGCTGTGTTTCACTACCGGACGGGAGATCCCGATCATATCGGTTTCCTGAAACGCGTCATTCCCAATCAGACTGGTTGGCACCTGACCAGACAAGACCACCAGCGGAATTGAATCCATGTAGGCTGTGGCAATACCTGTGATGCAGTTGGTGGCACCCGGACCTGAAGTCACTAAGACTGCCCCGACTTTACCGGTTGCGCGCGCATAACCATCCGCCATATGAACCGCTGCCTGCTCATGACGAACCAGAATATGCTCGATTTTGCTGTTCTCGAAAAGGGCATCATAAATATCGAGCACAGACCCGCCGGGATAACCAAAAATATGCTCAATCCCTTCGTCTTCGAGCGCTCGAACGACCATTTCCGCGCCTGATAACATCTCCATGCTAAGCCCTCCCAGGCTTTTCTCGATTACTTGAAGTTTGCTCGCGCTGCCGCCTGATGCGGACTTCATGCCTCGCTGTTCATCCTTAACAGGAAACTGACGGGCTTTGCGGAGGCTCCCGGTAACGGATCACGACTCCCGCGCTACGACCCGCTGAAGTCTGAATAACGTTACCTATTCGGGTGGAAGAGTACATCCGCTTGCCGCAATAGGGGTTCTATCCTAACGATTCTTTGCCGCTACGCCAACAGGCATCATCTCTTCAGGACTATTTCACTATATCGCCAAGTGACAACGAGTGATCGGAGATAGACTAAAAACGCGGGATAAGTCATGAAAATCGAAGCCGGAGATCATCATAACGCGACGGATATGACGATCCCCGCAGGTCTTAGGCTTGTGTGCTAATCATATTGCCTTGTGAAGACGCATGATCGGACAAACTGCTGGAGAAGTTTTTAAGAAAATCGCCCAAAGACGCAGTTGATGAATCGCCACCCAGGCTGGAAATCATCGCTGCGAATTTAGTCTGCAAGTCAGAGGTGGTGCTGTCGGTGCTGCTTATGCTGCTGGAAGAACTGGAGCTACTGGCACCCGTTAATTGACTAATTAAGCTATCCAGATCCTTTTTCATGGGGTTTCCACTTTTATAAGAATTGACGGCTGACGAGCTATTGTTGTCATCGCTGTCACCATCCCCGTCGCCACCGGAACCTGAATTCGCTTTACCTTGGGCATGCAGTGCAGCCATCAGGGTTTGCATGAAATCTTTTACCGCCGAATTGCTGGTGCTGGAAGAATCCGATGTACTGGACGTGCTCGAAGTACTGGAGGTATCACTACTGCTGGACGAACTGGCAGTGCTGGATGTGCTGGATGTGCCACTAACTCCATCCAATGAAATACCCATTTGGGATAACGCACTTGTCAGTGCTGACATAAGCTTACCGCCACCTTGTTCACCATGATGGTGATGTGGCCGCATCTGTCCATCCTGAGCGTCTACCTGTTGATTACTAGTGGTACTGCTAGTTTGGAACATTGATGTGAGCGAACTCGTTCCTGATATACTCATAGACATCATCTTTCTCCTGGCAAATACAGTGTCATCGTGCACTGATAAACGGGTTACTACCCCTGAAGGAATCCCTGTAAACGCGGTATGCTATTTTTTACGCACACCGACATCGCAAGGTTACCTGAGCAAGGTATCGGCCAAAAAATATCTTTATTAATCAATGGGATGGTAAAGTGCGGTTAGGTTTTGTGAGATTAGGTAAATAGATAGAAATAACAAGAAATTAGCGAAAGGATCTCAGGGATAGATAACACGGAAAAGACAGCATGAATGCCGATTACTTTACAATTTGTTGCCTAGTTTGAGCCCAATCATTTTCTTAAACTGAGAAAAAAATCCTGTGACGGCAAAATTTACCGCCTGTGTGCATCAAATCAGCACTTTCTTTGCCGGGTTAGACTCCAGACTAATAAAATAGCCGTTAACATATTCCTGTGTTAACGGCTAATAATATGAAATGTTTAATTTATTTTTAGGCTCGCATCAAGTGGTGATTGAATAAATCAGCCCCCATGCCTAATTCATGAATACGTTCCAGTACCGGTTCAGGAAAGATCACCTGTCGCCATAAGCGTTCCGCCAATGACGCCACACTTTCTTCCCGTCCACTCGCCAGCCAAACAGCCACGACAGACGCGACATCCGGGTAATAGAGCTGCCCGCAATTTTCTGAATTCAGCCATTGCCGAATCTTTCCCGGATCCAATTGCCGCATAACATGCGCCAGACCGAGCAATTCTAATGTCATGGCATTAGATGCCTGTTCAAACTGACCTTTTAAGGGTTTCAGCAACAACCGTTTGCCCAGCGTTAAGGCTTCGGAGGCTAGTTCAAAACCGGCATTGCAGATCACACCATCACAACCCCGTAATACCTTGATGAAGCCTTCACGACCCAGCGGCATAAATCGCAGATTTTTCTGTTCAACCGGAATTGTGAATTGCGGATGGAAACAGATAAAACGCACGGATTTAAAACGCGATAACAGCTCATAAATGGTTTGTGGTGATTCAAAGGGGAGATACACCAGAATGTCGCCACTGTCCTGACTCGGCTGCAAGCTTTCGATAATCGGGGGTAAAATCGGATGGCCAAAATGAAACCAGTGTAAACCGACCGCCTGCTGGATCGGGGCGAAATTCCGCATGGTAAAGCGGGCCACGGGGTTGCCCTCGGCTTGTGGAACCTCATAATGAAACGAAGCCTGATGGCTTATCCCCAGCACGGGACGTTTTTGCCGTTTTGCCGCCCACGCGGTCACCGGTTCAAAATCACTGACAATGAAATCATAATCATCCAGCGACAACTGACGGATATCTCTAAGCAGTTGCAATGGTTTGGCTTGGTGAACGGTGTTCCACAGATCAATGGCGCCATCACGTGTCGCAAACGTGAGACCAGGTAACGTGCGGTAATCACCAAACGCCTGCATGTCGAAATAGGCCTGTGTCTCTCGGCCACTGAACACATAATCAACACTCACGCCTTCCGCCTGCAGGGCTTTTGCTATCAAGCGGCAACGAGAAACATGCCCGTTTCCCGTCCCTTGCACCCCATATAAAATGCGCATCATGAATACCTTAAGGCAATACAAACCAGGCAGCCAGCAGACCCAATCCCGCACCGGCAATCAGATCCGTTAAATAGTGCACGCCAAGTAACAGACGTGATGCACCAATGCATCCGGCCCAGATAAACGCAACCCACAACACCATGGGATAAAAAGCCGAAACGGATTCAGCCATCAGAAAAGCGGCCGCCGTATGGCCAGAGGGCAAGCTGTAACGATCAGATGGGGTAATAAACACAGGTAAATTGCGTGGGCGCTCTCGCTTAAAACCATTTTTCAGCAGCCAATACACGGGAAGTTCAATGGCAAATGCCATGAGCGTGCATAAAAAAAAATCCTTGCCGCGTGCGCCATCACACCAAGCAAGAATGATCCCAATCAGTAAATAAAACGGACCATCACCCGTTCGGGAAACACAACGACTGATTCTGGCCTGAAATTGGTTATATCCGTGAGACAAGAAAAGTTGACTGGTTCGTTGATCCCAACGTTGAATAAACTGCATCGATCTCTCCGTCACTGGTGCTGTTTAACAAGCTAGAGGCAGAGAATGACAATTCGTTGAAGAAGGGATAACAAAATAATGACAACAGAAAAAACCGGCACTTAGGCATGCCGGTTAATCCGTTTGCTGTGATTTATTCTGCCGCGACAGCCGTTGCTTCAGATGCGCGCCATAATAAACTGACGACGATAGCCGCCAGCGTCGGCAACAACCAAGCCAGCCCCATGTCGAACAGCGGTAAAAAGCTAAAAATGTTCAGATCAGCGCCGGCTGCCTTGAGGCCGTCTAATGAACCAAACAGCAAGGCCACACTCAGCACCAGTCGATAGGCCAGACTCTGGTTAAAGAACCAGGCACGCATGAAGGTCACCGCGACCAGCGCAATCGCCACCGGGTAAATGGCCACTAACACCGGAATCGAAATGGTCAGTAATTGCGTCAAACCAACATTGGCAACAACCGCACAGGATACGGCAATCGCCATGGCACATTGCCGATAGCTGAATCGCGGCCACAGCGTGTGGAAAAAGTCAGCACAGGCAGAAGTCAAACCCACAGAGGTCGTCAGGCAAGCCAGACCCACGATCCCGGCCAGCACCACTGACCCCATCGGCCCAAAGAGGTGTGCCACATAGGACGCCACCAATTCACCACCGTTTTGCGGATGCGCCATGATGCCACCCGCTGTGCCACCCAGCTGGAAGAGTGCAATGTAAACCAGCGCCAATCCGCTTGCCGCAATCACACTGGCCACCGCCAGATAACGGGTTTGCTGTTGGGTGTTTTCAATACCTCTGGATTTCAACACGTCGATAATCAGCATACCAAACATCAGTGCGCCAAACGTATCCATGGTGTTGTAACCTTCCAACAACCCTTTCACAACCGGATGATTCATATAGTCCGGGGCAACCGATGGTACCGTTCCTTGGGGTGCAATCAATACCGCAATGCCCAGTACGGCCAATAACAACACCAGAATAGGAGTCAGAATTTTACCGACTGCATCCAACAGCTTGCCTTGATTGAGCGACAAAAATAACGTCAGTGCAAAGTAAATCACACTGAATGCTATCAACATCATGTGGCTGTCATAGGCACCAATAAATGGTTTTACCGCCATCTCATAGGTAACAAGCCCCGTACGTGGCGTCGCAAAAGCAGGGCCAATGATGATGTAAGTGGCAATCGCAATAAACAACCCGGCCCATCTAGGCAGCAGGCGTGTCATGGTCATCAGACCGCCACCTGCAAACGCAATAGAAAGAATGGTTGCCAACGGTAATCCCACTGCAGTGATGAGAAAACCCAACATGGCGGAACCCATATTTTCACCGGCCAGATAACCGGCCATAGGCGGGAAAATGATATTGCCTGCCCCCAGAAAGAAGGCAAATGTCATAAAACCGAGACCTAACAGATCGGTCCGAGTCATAGATTGTTTCAAAATTAACTCCACTTACGGTTGATTGCCACTGATATCCTGTCAGGCAAAGAACCAATCGGAGCGCACGAACCATCCATGGCTGCGAACAACAATAAAGGTCTGAAAAGGGGTGCAAGCATACGTGAGAGGAGGAACAGAATAAAGCACAGAAAATGTTAAAAGCATCAGATTGGCGCAACAACCATTTCATAAGCGATACTTTATGCTAAAAAACAAGAAAAACTGAGAGAAAGAAAGAAGGGGTAATCCCCTCCTTCATCGAAGAACAACCTAGCGTTCCGTCAGCGCCAGTTTTATCGCCAGCGCAGCAAACACACTGCCCGCGACTCGATTCATCACGATTTCAGCCTGAGGGCTTTGACTGAACCAATTACCCAGTTTTCCAGCCAACAGACTGATCAGCCCGAATACCACCAGCGTACAGATAATAAATACCGCGCCAAGTTGCAATAACTGGAGCGTCAAATGCCCCTTGGCCGGATTAGTGAATTGCGGCAGAAATGCCAGAAAGAAAATAGAAACCTTCGGATTGGTAATGTTCATGACGATACCCCGCCGATACAGGGCTAATTTATTCAGCGAGATCGCTTTGGAAGCCCCTAGCCCACCCGCACCGGCGCGGAACGCGCCCCAGGCCAGATATAACAGATAGGCAGCCCCACAGAGTTTCAGCACTGTGAAGGCCAGCAGCGATTGCTGAAAAATGACCGCAACCCCCAGTGCAACTGCGGAGGTATGAACCAGTAATCCGGTAGATAAACCCAAGGTCACCAGAATGCCGGAAGCGCTTCCCCGCAGCATGGATTGCGTGAGCACAAAGATATTATCTGGGCCGGGAGCCAGACAGAGTATAAACGACGCCGTCAGAAATAACAGAAAAGTGTCCAAACCCAACATCATCATCTCCGAAACAGAAATAAGCGGGGTCTGATTCTAACATCACTTTCACTCTTCCGGCGCAAAACAACCTGCACGCTCTACACAGTCATCACAACTGGGAGAACGACAGACATAGTTACCGCCCAGCGCACACTGCTGTCGATAAAAAAACTTCTTCCAGCGCATGTTCTGGCTGTTCATCTCCACTAGTTCAGGAAAACAGCATTGCATTAATTCGCGCAAACTGGCGCGGGAATCCAAGCCGAGATCCTGCCAGAGATGGTTATAGCCCATGCAGGCCACTGCAATGATCCTAGCCATAAGCCTCGCTTCCGGATGCGCATATTCCGCCAGCCAGTGCTCTAAGGCCTGACATTCAGCTTCACGCATGGCTAGCAGCTCAGAAAGCACGGCCTGTCGCTGCTGTTGCAATAACCCCATCACAGCCGATGGGACATTACAGCGCACCAGCAACTGCTGATATTGTTCTGTACCTAACCCCATGTATCGGGGCAGCGGGCAAATGCCGGTCTGAAAACGCCAAAGCAAATCCGTCAGCCAGTCCTGGGGGGTGCGTGGCTGTTCGTGCTCCGGCGTTATCACGTCTAACGGCATGTTAACTCTGATGGCCTGGTTCATAATGAATTGCTCCCTCAACCGGACAGATCTGAATACAGCGCGGTCCGACACTATGCCCTTTGCACTCATTGCAGCGTTTTACTGAGATCGAGAAGACTCGGTCCTGCTCACGAATTGCCCGTTTCGGACAAACCTCCAGGCAACTGAAACAGCCGACACATTTTTCGGTAATCGTGCAACTCATCAGGCAACCCCGCGTACATGCAGTTTCACCTCGGTGGCTTTTGGCTGCAATTGCCACCAGGCCGATAACGCATCACGGATCGGTTGCCAGGCGTAATCCACCACTGGCTGTACTCCAGCGGCTTCCAGTTTTTGCCATGGGCCCAGCCCTAAGCGCGAACAGAACACTGCATCCATATCCGCCAGTAAAGTGAGTGTGTCAGCCATCACGTCATCATGATCGTCACACTCAACCTGTCCGTGACAATATTGCGCCACATGACGTTCGCCAACCAACGTAACCCCTTCACTGCTGACACTGTAGATATGGAACCGCTTGGCATGACCAAAATGTTGATCGATCACTTGCCCTTGCTGCGTCGCAACCGCCACCAGACGGGAATCTGCCTCTTCCGACGCACCGGCACTGGCAATCGCCGCCTGAATTTTTGTCCGTTGTTGCATCACGGGTGCATAATCATTTTCCTGTGGCGCCAACGCAGACAAATTGAACTCCTGACTGCGATCTTCGCCCAGCATACCGACCGCATCAGCGCGACATTGCTGGCAATGTGCCATTTGCGGCATAAAGGCACCACTGCGTTCACGAACCTGTGCCACCTCGTCAGCCGTCGGCTCACGTTGTCCGTTCAATCCGTAATAAGTGCCGTGCTCCGGTTTTGAAATCAGCGGCATAATGTTGTGCAGGAAAGCCCCCATGTCACGGATCGCATGACTGACTTCCGCCAGATGCAGGTCATTCACTCCGGGAATCAATACCGAGTTGATCTTCACCAGCACGCCGTTTTCCATCAGCTTGCGCATGCCCTCAATCTGCTGGTCGATCAGGATCTGCGCCCCTTCCTTGCCGCGATAGCGCACACCATCAAAATAGATCCAGTCATAAATACCGGCAGAGACATGGGCATCAATCGCATTCATAGTAATAGTGACATGATCCACGCCCAGTTCGACCAGTGAATCCACCGACTGCGGTAATGCCAACCCATTGGTGGACACACACAATTTCACATCAGGCAATGCCGAACGCAGCCCTTCCAGCGTGTCGAAGGTGCGGGTCTGGTTTGCCAAAGGATCGCCAGGGCCAGCAATACCAATCACGGAAAGTTGTGGAATGGCCGCAGCCACAGCTCTGGCCTTTTGCAAGGCTTGTTCGACATTTAATAATTCCGACACCACGCCCGGACGGGATTCATTGGCGCAATCGTATTTACGATTACAGTAATGACATTGCACGTTACAAGCCGGGGCAACGGCCAGATGCATCCGAGCATATTTATGATGTGCACTCGGGGAATAACACGGATGATGTGCCACCTTTTCTGCCTGTGCCATCGAGAAATCGGTCGCACTGTGTGAACTGCTGCCACAGCGGTTGCCTTTACTTTGACTGCCACATTGTTGTCGCATTACCGGGGTATTGTTATCCATGTTATGTCTGCCTTGTTCTGCCCTGTCTTTGTCGTGAAGATGCAAACATCACTCCGCAGACAACAAATATACATAACACAATGAAATATAATGATTTTAACGATTGTCGAAGACCGACAGAATATGACGGACATGCCACACAGAAACGACAATGTGATAAAGCGCACATAATCTCGATAAATTATCGGACAGCTAACCCGGTTTAGCTCAAATTGAAGCGTATTTGCTCAAATCTATTGTGTTAGATCAGGAAAAAGCAGAAAAATATTTTCTGACATCATCAAATGTCATTATTCCCTGTATAATGCGCGCCATATTTCACCATTATTTTTATATCCCTGAACTGTTGGAGTTATCCTTCCATGAAAAAAACCAAGATCGTATGTACTATCGGTCCTAAGTCTGAGCCAAAAGAAGTCATGGCTAAAATGATTGAAGCAGGCATGAACGTAATGCGCCTGAACTTCTCTCACGGTGACTTTGAAGAGCACGGTGGTCGTATCAAGACTGTTCGTGAAATCTGTGCTGAAACCGGCAAACGTGTTGCGATCCTGTTAGATACCAAAGGTCCAGAAATCCGCACTATCAAACTGGAAGGCGGTAACGACGTCTCTCTGGTTGCTGGTCAGACTTTCACTTTCACTACCGACAAAACTGTAGTGGGTAACGCTGAGCGCGTTGCTGTGACTTACGAAGGTTTCGCTCGCGACCTGAAAGCTGGCAACACTGTGCTGGTTGACGACGGTCTGATCGGTATGGAAGTTATTTCTACTACTGACACTGAAGTTGTTTGTAAAGTTATGAACAACGGCGACCTGGGTGAAAACAAAGGTGTTAACCTGCCAGGCGTTTCTATCAAACTGCCAGCTCTGGCTGAAAAAGACAAAGCTGACTTGGTATTCGGTTGTGAACAAGGCGTTGACTTCATCGCTGCTTCTTTCATCCGTAAGAAAGAAGACGTTCTGGCTATCCGTGAACACCTGAAAGCTCACGGTGGCGAAAACATCCAGATCATCTCTAAAATCGAAAACCAGGAAGGTCTGGACAACTTCGACGAAATCCTGGAAGCATCAGACGGTATCATGGTTGCCCGTGGCGACCTGGGTGTAGAAATCCCGGTTGAAGAAGTTATCTTCGCTCAGAAGATGATGATTCAGAAATGTAACAAAGCACGCAAACCAGTTATCACTGCAACTCAGATGCTGGATTCCATGATCAAAAACCCACGTCCAACCCGCGCTGAAGCTGGCGACGTTGCGAACGCGATCCTGGACGGTACCGATGCAGTGATGCTGTCAGGTGAATCAGCTAAGGGTAAATTCCCACTGAACGCTGTTTCTATCATGGCAACTATCTGTGGCCGTACTGACCCAGTTATGCCTTCTAACCTGACTATCGAAAATGCTAACGATCGTAAGAGCATCACCGAAGCAGTATGTAAAGGTGCGGTAGAAACTACTGAGAAACTGGACGCTCCGCTGATCGTTGTTGCCACTGAAGGCGGTAAATCAGCTCGTGCTGTTCGCAAATACTTCCCTAAAGCGAACATCCTGGCGCTGACTTCTAACGCCAAAACTGCTCAGCAGCTGATCCTGACCAAAGGTGTAACACCAGTTCTGGTTGATAAACTGGCTTCTACCGATGCATTCTACGTGCAGGGTAAAGAAGTGGCTCTGGCCTCTGGTCTGGCTGTTAAAGGCGACATCGTGGTCATGGTATCTGGTGCGCTGGTACCAAGCGGTACAACCAATACTGCATCTGTTCACGTACTGTAATCTTTCAGTCCGTTACAGTGATTCCTCAACGCCGGTTCTTTGTGGACCGGCGTTTTTTTATCCAGTAAATCATGCTTTTTTGTGCGTCAGGTCGCTTTTTGCTATATCCTCTCGCTGGTTTGGTGCAAGTTAATTACCTCTTGCCAACATTGACTCAACAAATTACTAACGGTGAACATAGCCTATGCAGAAACAGCGAATTCTCCGCACTCTGTTATCCGGATGCCTTCTTCTGATCAGCACAACTCTCTTTGCCGTTGAGCAACCAGAGTTACCAACACGAGCCAGTCTTGATAGTAAACTAGCCAGTTTGAATAAACGCGATACACTCACTGTCGCCGAAAAAGCACAGAAAGAGGATATTGAGCAAACCCTTTCATTTCTGGATTCTATCGAAAAAGAAAAAATCAAAGTCAAAGATCAGGATCGTTCACTCACCAAAACACCGGCGAAATTAAAAGAGTTTGTACGGTTATTAGACCAAATACATAAAAATGATGCACAAGACACGGAACAGTTAAAAACCGATCTGAGCCGCTTATCTCAGACACAACTCGACAGCCGTCTAACCGATTTGTTAAGTCAGCTACAAAATGCCCAAAATGATTTGGGAAATGTAAATAGCCAGATCACCTTCCTGCAAACCCTGCCTGAGCGTACGCAAGCTGCGATGAGTCAGGACTACCAGCGTATGCAGGATATTCGTAATCGCTTAAGCGGTGTAAGTAGCAAACAGAATAGTGAAATTACGCCTTCCTTACGCGTGCGTCTGAATACCGAACTCACACTATTACAGCTACGTCAGGAACAGCGCCAGAAAGATCTGGATAGCAATACCAGTCAGCAAGAACTTTATAACAAACAGCGTGATTATCTGACCGCCCAGATCGCACAACTGAATAACTGGGTGCAACTATTGCAGCAGCAGGTGAATAATAAGCGCCTGACTCTCACTGAAAAAACGGTGGAAGAAAGTGGGTCAGCCGGAGCCAATGCCCAAACTCTGCCCCCCGTGCTGCAAAAAGAGATGAAAATTAATCAACAGCTTAGTCAGCAACTCATTGATACCACGCAAGGCGTTAACACGCTGGTACAGGAAAATATCAAAGTTAAGAACTGGCTGGATCGTACGACTCAGACAGAACAGAACCTGAATGAGCAGATTTCAGTGCTAAAGGGCACACTGCTACTATCAAAAATTCTCTATCAACAACGCCAGATGCTACCGGACTCTAACGATCTAGCTCGAGGTTCCGAAGAACATATCGCTGACCTGCGACTGGCCCAGTTTGATATCAACCAGCAACGTGATCAGCTTTATCAGCGCGATGAATACATCAGCAAGTTGTTAGAAAAAAACAAAGGTGATGCACTAACCACTGAGCAAATGGCAACATTGACAGAAACGTTGGATGGCCGCCAGCAGTTGCTGGATCAGCTAAATAAACAACTCGGGCAGGAACTGAACTTAGCCATCAACCTGCAACTGAATCAGCAACAGCTGGAGCGCGTCAGTAATTCATTGCAATCGACACTGCAACAGCAAATTTTCTGGGTCAGCAGTAACAAACCTATCGATATCTCATGGTTAACCGCATTACCCGGGGCTTTATTGTCGCAGTGGCAAGCTGTCAGTCTGAGTATTAATCTAAGAAACTGGTTGGCAGACTCTTTCAAGATTTTCCCAGCCGCCTTGGTGATGCTGACCCTGGCAGGGATCATGATCTGGCGACGCCAAGCTATTCAGCAACGATTTGAACAACTGGCCGGCGAGGTCGGGCATCTGCGCTCAGATACTCATTCACATACACCTAAAGCCATTTTGTTGGTATTCCTGCGCACGATCCCTGGTGCCTTGCTGATCATGAGTACTGGTTCGCTGCTGTTGTTCAGTGGTCTTTTATCGCCATTGGTGATTGGTGAACTATCCTTCCGAATGGCACTGGCCTATATGGCATTTGGTTCCATCCGTCGGATGCTAAAGCCAGAAGGGCTGGCACAGAAACATTTTGGCCACAACCACCTGACTATCGCACATCTACGCAAAGCCCTGAGAAACATCTGGTATACCCTGTTACCGCTGATTTTTATCGCGACCCTGGGTGAACTCGATCCAACCCGTCTGGCTAATGATGTCGCCGGCGAGATCATCTGCCTGGTGAGTTTACTACTGTTGTCGGTGGAACTGTTTACCATCGTACGCAAACACCCACATAACAAACAAACCAGCCTGTGGCGCAGTCTGACTGCGCTGGCTCTTGGCCTCCTGCCGCTGGTATTGATTGGTCTGCTGGTGTTTGGTTATTACTACACGGCATTGAAACTCAGCGCCCGTCTGATCGAGACATTTTATCTGGTCGCAGTCTGGGTATTGCTCTATGAAACCGCACTGCGTGGCTTGTCCGTTGCTGCTCGCCGTCTGGCCTACCGCCGGGCACTGGCGAAACGCCAGCAACGAACTGAAAATAGCGACAATGTGGAAGTGACCGATGATAAGCCAATCTCACTGGAACAAATCAATGAACAAACGTTGCGCTTGGTCAATGTTGCGCTGATGTTGGTTTTTGCCGGTGCATTCTACTGGTTGTGGTCTGATTTAGTCGCCGTATTTGCCTACCTGGACAGCATTACGCTGTGGCACCATACCGTGGGTACGGATTCTAACGCCGTACTGGAAGCCGTGAGCCTGCGTGATCTGCTAGCCGGCGGTGTGATTGCGATCGTCACCTATATTCTGACCCGCAACTTACCCGGTCTGCTTGAAGTCTTAGTGTTGTCGCGCCTGCAACTGGCACAGGGAACCTCCTATGCCATTACCACGGTACTCTCTTATCTGATCACCGCCGTCGGTTCGATCGCCACACTGTCGACCGTGGGCATGGAATGGAGCCGACTACAGTGGCTGGTCGCTGCGTTATCGGTAGGTCTCGGTTTTGGTTTGCAGGAAATCTTCGCCAACTTTGTTTCCGGTTTGATCATTCTCTTCGAACGTCCGGTGCGCATCGGGGATACCATTACGGTTTCCGGCTTCTCCGGTACCGTCAATAAGATCCGTATCCGAGCCACGACCATTACCGATTTCGACCGCAAAGAGATCATTATCCCTAACCGCGCATTTGTGACCGAGCGTCTGATCAACTGGTCATTAAGTGATACTGTAACCCGTGTGGTATTGCGGATCGGGGTATCTTACGGTTCCGATCTGGATCTGACCCGCAAGTTGTTACTGCAGGCGGCGCATGAAAATCCGCGCGTCATGAAAGAGCCGGAACCCAGTGTCTATTTCCTGACATTCGGTGCCAGTACACTGGATCATGAAATGCGTTTCTTTGTCCGCGAATTGGGTGATCGTAATCCGGCATTGGATGAACTGAACCGCCGCATAGATAAATTGTTTGCAGAAAACGGGATCAATATTGCGTTCAATCAGGTGGAAGTCACCCTGAAGAATGCGCATGGTGATGTCGTCAGCATTGATGCTGCCACTGCAGCAGCGGGCGCAGCGGCAACCACAGTTGATACCGCCAATCAGGCTCCCGATCAGGAAAAGAAATAACGTAGAAAAATAGAGTGTCATCAAACAGAAAGCCCCCGAGAAAAGGGGGCTTTCTTCTTTTCAGATATTAAGGCGCCAAGCGATCAATATGCCAAGTATCACCATGCCGCTGATATAAAAAGCGATCATGCAGCCGATGCGCGCCGCCCTGCCAGAACTCAATGCTATCGAAACGAATACGATAGCCGCCCCAGAAGCTCGGTAACGGCACTTCACCATTGGCAAATTTCGCTTTCATCTCCATGAACTTGCTTTCCAACATACTACGGGCAGAAATCCGGCTGGATTGCTGACTGACCCAGGCCGCGATCTGGCTGTCTTTCGGACGGGAATGAAAATATTTCACGACCTCCAGTGCCGAAAGCTGTTCCGCAACTCCCGTCACATGCACTTGACGTTCCAACGTATGCCATGGAAACAACAAGCTCACATGGTTGTTTTGTTTGATCTGTTGCGCTTTACGACTGCCTAAATTGGTATAGAACACGAAGCCATCCGCATCATAATGCTTCAGTAATACTATGCGCTGAAATGGCTGCCCATTTTCATCCACCGTGGCGACACTCATAGCTGTCGGGTCAACCAGACGGGCATCACAGGCCTGACGCAACCATTTTTCAAACAACACCATCGGATCGCTCGGTAAATCCTCTCGGTGCAAGCCACCTTTCAAATATTCGCGCCGTAAATCAGCAATATCCATCTCTGTGTTCATCCCCTCGGTATCAATGCCAACATTGTGCGCCGCAGAAGAGTTGATCACAAGTCTGTGATATTGGCTGCAAAGCGGTAATGTTACTTGTCTCTGCGCGAACGACCTTCTATGATCTTCTCATTCAAATTATTCAGGTTTTATCCATGCGTACCTATGCTCTTACCCCGCTGGAATGCGGTTCTGTGCAGGCGATCTTGTCTGCGGTCTTGAATGAACAGTCCCCGGTTGATCGTGCGATTGCTCAGGAATTCAAAATGGAACGCATGCCCGAAACGGCCCAGCTTCATGTCATTGATGCCGTCGGTGATATACTCCGTCGGCTGAGTTTGCTGGCCTTTCTCGCGGATGTACCGGTGGCACAAGCGGGTATTGCCGTACAATCACTGATCTGCCAATGGCACATGTTACAGAATCGTCAATTGCCAAACCTTCGTGTTGCCGATCAGTGTGATTTAAAAGTATTTGAAACACGCCGTGAACTGGCACGCCAGCAACCTGCACTATGGGATGGTTGCCCTGAATGGCTCGAACAATTGGGGCAGGCGCAATTGGGCCTGCAATGGCCCGCCGAACGGGCGGCTCTCACGCAAGCTGCTAAACGCTACATTCGTGTCAATGCACTGAAATGTAATGAAACACAGCTGCAACATCGCCTGCAGCAGGAACATATTGATACCCGCCTGGTAGACGGCGTACCCGGCGCACTGGAAGTCACCTCCAATGGTTCCTTATTCCGCACACAGGCATTTAAAGATGGCTGGTTTGAACAGCAAGATGCCGGTTCTCAGCAAATTGCCCCCTTCCTTGGTGTTGAACCAGGAATGCGCGTGATCGATGCCTGTGCCGGTGCCGGTGGCAAAACCCTGCATCTGGCAGCATTAATGGCAGGCAAAGGGCGTCTGTTAGCGATGGATGTAGAACAGTGGAAACTGGACAACCTGCGCCTGCGCGCCCGTCGTGCCGGTGCGCATAATATTGAACCAAGACTGATCGAAAGCAGCAAAACCATCAAACGCCTGAAGGAAAGTGCCGATCGGCTGTTGCTGGATGTTCCCTGCTCCGGTTTAGGCGTGTTAAAACGCAATCCCGATACCAAATGGCGCGATACCGCAGAACGGTTACCGGTCTTGCTCGAATTGCAGGCCGATATTCTGCGGCGCTACAGCAAAATGGTGAAAGTTGGGGGGCAACTGGTCTATGCCACCTGCAGTTTATTGCCGGCAGAAAATCAGGATCAGGTAGCCAAATTTATCAATGAATGTGATGGCCAGTTCAGCCTGTTAAAGGAGCAAAGTATCAGCCCCGCGCAGACCGGTTTTGATGGTTTCTATATGGCATTGCTGCAGCGTAACTGATTTTCCGATTGAGATTGTCGAACTCTTCCGAAGGCGCATTGATTGCGCCTTTTTCATTTCCGCTGTAATGCTGTAAATCACAGGCGAAAAAAAACCGCACAGTGATTTGTGCGGTTTTCAGTTTTAACTTTATCAGTACAGATTAACGGTCACGACGGAATTTACCGCCATCGCGCTCACTGCGGTGATGAGAACGTTCGCCACGATCATTACCACCACGGTTATCACGGTTGTCGCGATTGCCACGGAATGGACGGTCACGACCTTCCCCGCGGAATTCGCCACGACCCTCGTTACGAGGCGGACGGCGATCGCCAAAAGATGGGCGTGCACGACGTGACTGTTCCGGCACTTCACCAGTGAACAATTCAATATCCAGCGGACGCTGACAAACACGCGCTTTTTTCAGTGTGTTCATCACTTCGGTTGGCATACCTTCCGGCAAATCAACAGTCGTGAAATCATCATAGATTTCAATGTGACCGATATATTTGCTGTCGATACCCGCTTCGTTGGCAATAGCACCCACGATCTGGCCTGGTTTCACGCCATGTTCATGACCTACATGCACTTTATAACGCGCTGTCGGGCCTTCCGGTGCACGGGAACGACGTTCGCTGCGCTCTGGGCGATCGCCACGCTCAAAACGGTCACCGCGTTCGAAACGATCGTTACGCTCACGACGGTTGCCACGATCATTGTTGTCATCAAAACGCTGACGCGGTTCCGGCTCATTTTCATTCATGAACAACGGCTCTTCGCCCTGAATCATCTTGCACAGCGCGGCACACAGATCCAACGGATCGGTGTTTTCATCCTCCAGAAACTCATTGATGATCTGGTGGAACGGCTGCAGATCTTCTTCAGATTCCAGCGTTTCACGGATCTGTTGCTTGAAGCGTTCCAGACGATGTTTGTTAATATCTTTCGCTGTTGGCATCTGCATTGGTTCGATCGGCTGGCGAGTGGCCTGCTCGATGATACGCAGCATACGACGCTCACGCGGTGCAACAAACAGGATCGCGTCACCAGTACGGCCCGCACGACCGGTACGGCCAATACGGTGAACATAAGATTCTGTATCGTAAGGAATATCGTAGTTCACTACGTGAGTAATACGTTCTACGTCCAGACCACGTGCAACCACGTCGGTCGCAATCAGAATATCCAGCTGACCAGCTTTCAGTTTTTCAACTGTACGTTCACGCAATTTCTGTGGAATATCACCATGCAATGCTTCACAAGCATGACCGCGAGCAGACAATTTGCTAGCCAGTTCTTCCGCTGCTGTTTTGGTACGGACAAATACCAGCAATGCATCGTAAGGCTCAACTTCCAGCATACGAGTCATGGCGTCCAGTTTATGTAAACCAGACACTAACCAGTAGCGCTGACGAATGTTTGCCGCGGTGCTGGTTTTAGAAGCGATCTTGATTTCCACCGGCGTCTTCAGATGACGGTGCGCAATACGGCGGATCTGTTCCGGCATAGTTGCAGAGAACAAGGCGATCTGACGATCTAATGGGCACTGCTCGATCACCCATTCCACGTCATCAATGAAGCCCATACGCAACATTTCATCTGCTTCATCCAGCACCAGTGTTTTCAGTGCAGACAAATCTAGCTTGCCGCGACGCATCATGTCCATCACACGGCCTGGCGTGCCCACAACAACCTGAGCACCACGGCGCAATGCGCGGATCTGTGAATCGTAAGATGAACCACCATAGATTGGCAGTACATGGAAATCAGGAATAAATTGTGCGTAGCTCTGACAAGCTTCGGCAACCTGAATCGCCAGTTCACGGGTAGGAGCCAGGATCAATACCTGTGTATCCATTTGAGTTAAATTCAGACGCGACAGGATCGGTAAAGCAAATGCACCTGTTTTACCTGTACCTGTTTGTGCCTGCCCCAACAGATCACGACCTTCCAACAGTGGCGGAATGGCCGCCGCCTGGATTGGAGAAGGATTTTCGTATCCAACAGCTCCCACAGCTTTCAGAATAGGCGCAGCTAACCCCAGCTCGCTAAAGCTTGGCAAATTTTCAGTATCAGTCATATTTTATTTCACTACTCTACAAGGATGGGCACTTAGCGAGGGAGACGCTGCTGGCCCGACAAAGAAAAGGGTGGCGATTATACACATTTCACGACAAATGTCGTCAAAAATGTGATAGTTATCGCAGCAATTTCAGGAGTTTTCGCACAGGTGGGCTTACACTGTCTCTGACTCAACTTGGTTATTATACAATCAATTCACATTTTTTGCTTGAAACTATTCTCTTCCACTTCGTTTTTTCTGTGAAAGCACAGCCAATGTCAGGCGACTGGTACATAAAAGCCGTTCGCGTTCGTCTTGCAGGTTAATCTGCCAGACTTGGGTCGTTGCGCCCAGATGAACCGGCCGGGCAATGCCAGTCACCACACCGTCTCGTTTTGCCCGCAAGTGGTTGGCATTAATATCCAACCCCACACAACAGTGAGTCCGCGGTACGCACAGATTACCAGCCACCGAACCCAATGTTTCCGCCAAGACAACCGAGGCACCACCGTGCAGCAATCCCATCGGCTGGTGAGTTCGACTATCTACCGGCATGGTCGCCTGCAGATAGTCATCACCGATTGCGGTGTATTCGATACCAAGATGCGCGACCAGTGTATTCAGAGAACCTGCATTCAAACTCGCCAGCGTAAAATCCCGTTGCCAAATCACCGCAATAACCTCTTGTTTTACCTTAAATCAATCAGGTATCCCCCGGTAAAGCCTGGGGATACTTACTTATAATAATGATAACAAAGCCTGAATCGGATGTTTCAGCTTATTACCATCAATACGCTTCACCTGGCTGCGGCAGGAATAACCGGTCGCCAGCGCATACGCCGTCGGTAATTTCGCCAAAGCGGGCTGCCAGCTGTTTTTGTAAATCTGACGAGAATCATCCAGATGTTTGACATCATGCCCATATGTTCCGGCCATACCGCAACAACCCACAGCCACCGATTGTAACTTAGCCCCGAACTGCATAAAGACTTTCGCCCAGTCGCTGTTACTGCTTGGCTCTGCCGTTTTCTCGGTACAATGTCCCATCAGATAGAAGGTTTCAGTACCAACTTCTTTTTGCGGTAAGGAATCCAACACCGACAGCAACCATTCCTGTGGCAATTGCACTTTAAAATCACCACGGGCATCACCTAGGGCACGCACATATTCATCACGATAGCAAAGCACCATCGCCGGATCAGGACCCACCATCGGCACGCCCAGTTTATGCAGACGATTCAGGAACTGTGAGCTATCTGCGGCGGTACGAGCAAAACTGCGCAGGAATCCTTTAATATGTTGCGGTTTACCGTTCGGCTTAAATGGCAGCAGTAACGGACGATAGCCCAGTTTTTCGATCAGCAGGATCAGATCACGCACGACATCAGCATCGTAGAATGACGTGAATGGATCCTGCACCACCAACACCACTTTGCTGCGGGCATCCGGTGACATGGCTTCCAGTTTTTCCAACTGGAATAACAAGGCTTCGTGACCGGCCAAGTGTTGTTTCAACGTTGGCTGGCTCAGAATCGGCACATCGACCATACCGATGGTTTTTTCGGTCAGTTTTTGTACCCACTGTTTTTTCAGGAAAAAGTTGACCATGCCCGGCGTCTTCGCCATTAACGGCGCATAGCCTTCAACGGTTGCGACAAAATAATCTTTTGCCGGACGCAGATAGCGTTGATGATAAAGCTGAATGAAGCGCGAACGGAAAGAAGGCACATCCACCTTGATTGGACATTGGCTGGAACAGGCTTTACACGCCAGACAGCTTTGCATGGCATCCATGACTTCATGCGAAAAATCATAGTCGCCACGGCGCTTGGCAAATGTATTCAGAGCCCGATCAACCAAGTCTTTCCAGCGGAAAACACCATGTTCAAGTGCAGCTTCTTCACTCAAGACATCCACACCCTGCGCCTCCAGCTGACGCAGCCATTCACGCATCAAACCGGCACGGCCTTTCGGTGATTCACGACGATCACCGCTTAATTTAAATGACGGGCACATCGGTGAACTGGTTTCAAAGGTAAAACACAGCCCGTTACCATTACATTCCAACGCTTCTTTGAACGAATCACGGATCCGCACCGGGATCTGGCGATCGTAGGCACCACGCTTGGTCGCATCAACCGAAACTAATTCATCAGTAGAATTGAGTGGTGTACAAATTTTGCCCGGATTCAGGCGATTATCCGGATCAAACACACCTTTAATACGGCGCAGTTCGACAAACAAATCGCCAAAGAATTCCGGCCCATATTCAGAACGGAAACCCCGACCGTGCTCGCCCCACATCAGGCCACCATATTTGGCCGTCAGTTTCACCACCTGATCCGAAATCTTACGCAACGTCACTTCTTGTTGCGGGTCGCACATATCCAGAGCTGGGCGGACATGCAATACCCCTGCATCCACATGGCCAAACATGCCATAGGTCAGCTGGTTTGCATCCAGTAATGCCCGGAACTCCATAATAAAATCAGCCAGTTTTTCCGGCGGCACCGCTGTATCTTCGGTAAAAGCAACGGGCTTTTTACGACCCGGCGCATTCCCCAACAGACCGACCGCCTTTTTACGCATCGCATAGATGGCTTCGATGCTGGCTAAATCTTCGGTGGTCTGATAGCCAATAATACCGGCCTTACCGGCTGCCATTAACTCATCCAGCTTCTTACATAATGCCTGCATTTTAGGCTGTTGCTCTGCCGCTTCTGCACCGGCATATTCGACGATGTTTAATCCCATCATCTCTTTATCAGCTACATCCGTGATGTAGTTTTTCACGGAATGCCAAACGATGTCAGCGCGAGCCAGTTCTAATACTCGTGAATCAACGGTTTCTACTGACAGCGCTTCAGCCTCAACCATCAACGGAGCATTACGCAGTGCAGATTCAAAGCTATCAAATTTGATATTAACCAGCGCGCGGTAGGTTGGGATCGGGGTCAAATCAAGCAGGATTTCGGTAATAAACGCCAACGTGCCTTCCGAACCACACAATAAACGACTCAGATCCAACGTTTCAGTGGTAGGGTCATAAACATGGGTTAAATCATAGCCTGTGAGAAAGCGGTTCAGCTGAGGAAACGTCGCTTCAATATCGGCACGTTTGCCGCGTGCAATATCCCATACCAGACGGTAGATATCCCCTTCTCGATCTAATTGCTCAAGTTTTGCCTGTAATGCCTCACCACTCACTGGAAAAGCATCAATGACAGAGCCATCCATCAACACCGCACGCACACCCAGAACATGGTCAGAGGTTTTACCATACTTCAGAGAGCCTTGACCGGATGCATCAGTATTGACCATGCCGCCGATGGTGGCACGGTTACTGGTAGAGAGTTCCGGAGAGAAAAACAAATTGTGTGGCTTCAAGGTCACATTCAGTTTGTCTTTTACCAGACCAGCTTGCACCTTCACACGACGAGCAGCGCTGTCGAGTTCCAACACCGCAGTCATATATAAGGAAAGATCAACCATAATGCCGTCACTCAGTGACTGCCCGTTCGTGCCTGTACCGCCACCGCGCGGAGAAAACGTGATCTGACGATAAACAGGCTCTGCAGCCAATTTCAGCATCAGAGCGATATCTTCTGTCGTTTTTGGATGCACCACCGCCTGTGGTAACCACTGATACACACTGTTATCAGTCGCAACGGCTAAACGGCTGGAATAAGAAGAATCAATATCGCCACTGAATCCGGCGCGAGCTAATGCGGTCAGAAAAGCGATATACGGTTGTTTCAGGCTGTCTTGAGGTGTCAGTCTCGGGATCATGCTGTGTTCCTGATCATGGTGCTGGTCATCAAAAATGAGTATCCAAGCGACGAGAGTGGATATATATGCATATTACACCATTCCATGGTGTAAGCGGAAAGCGAAATGGTACGCAAGCCTGCTGACACGATCAATCGATAGTGCATTAAAAATGTGCAATTAAATAAAAAGGCGAGGATTAATACGACAGGCTATAAAAGGCAGATCAGGATCACAGAACAATTTTGCCCGAAAAACAGATTGCCGACTGGGTCACAAAACAACAACGCCAATGCCTTGCACATTTGCACAGCTGTCTCTTGTTAGATATGTTCACTTCAAGAAAAGTTCCCAATAAATTAAAAAAAACTTTTCAAAAGAATAACCAAGCCTGAGGTTAATCAGGCATCCCTCATAACAAGGAAAGATGACGATGAAAAAACTGAACGTATTGGTACCTAGCGTACTGGCTCTGTTCGTAGCTTCTGCCGCTCACGCTGGTGCTACCTTCGACACTCCACAGGGTAAACTGACTCTGGCTGGTGATGTTGAATACAACTTTGACATGTCTCACATCAACTCTTCTGTTACTCAACATGCTAGCAATGGCAATGGTACTGACCATATTGGTAACAGTGGCCGTATCGACGTGACCATTTCTGGTGAGCGTGTACTGTCAAATGGCAACTTCGGCGGTTTCACTGTAGTACCTCAAGTGACTTCATCTGGTGCTGCGGCTTCTGATGATGCCTTCGTAACCTTCGGTGTTAAAAACGACTGGGCTTACAAATTCGGTCATTTCGAAGCCTATGACCTGACTCCAGCTGGTCAAGATACTTGGGCTGGCGGTTATGAAATGTATAAAGCATCTGAAGCTCGTGGTCGTAACAACAGTGCTATGATGATCAACAAACTGGTTGGTCCAATGTACTACGAACTGGGCGCTTCATACGGTGATTACAGCTCAGGCGACTCAACCAATTCAAATACACTGCCTGTTGCTGGTTCAAACTATCTGACCAGTGGCCTGGCTGCATACAAAGCTCATGACCCAATCGTACTGCGTCCAGTAATGGCATATACCGGCGATATGGTATCTGCAGCTTTAGGTGGTGAATTCAACGTTATTACCGATGCATTCAAGGTTGATGGTGTTAACGGTCCAGTTGACCTGTCAAAACGTAATGGTGTCGGCGGTAACGTAACATTCAAAGTTAGCCCAGACCTGAGCATCGTAACTCGTGCCGCTTATCTGTCTGCCGTTGCCAACGATCAATTCAGCGTTGGTGCTGGTGCTCAATACCAGAACTTCTGGTTAGGTTACCTGTTCGGTAACGAGAAAGTTAAAGCTAACACTGATTTAGCTATCGGTGATGCTAAAGCAGATGCTCATGAAGTATATGCTTCTTACAAAATCCCATCAGTTATGGGCTTAGACAACTTCGACATGTACTTAGGTGCATACTGGACTCAGCAGTTGGCTAAAGATGCAGCTAGTGCAGCTCTGGCTAAACCAACTGATTACGGTTCACGCGTACGTTTCAAATACTTCTTCTAATCTGCCTGTGCAGATGGCGTAAGCCAGAAGTAAAATGCCTATTGGACCCTCGCTTCGGCGAGGGTTTTTTGTTTGGATTATCAGGAATGAATAGCTGGCCGTGTTAAGCTTTGATTATTCTCACCTTTGTTTATTCATAAAAATTAACCATGACGATATTCCGCATACTCGCTTCTTTCTTTTTGGTTATGACTGTTCTGTTTTGCCGACAGAGTCTAGCCAGCACAAACAACTATGCTCAGCTGGCACAACAAACCTGTCAGACGCTCGTGGCTTATCGGATGGGCTCATTACTGGATATTCAGGTCAGTGAAGTCAGACCACTGGCCGTAGCACATAAATGGCTGGTAACGGGTGAAGTCAAAAAACAAAATCCACCCGTCACCTTTGCCTGCCTGCTTCGGCTGAAAGACGATAAAATGGGATTGGAAAAGCTGGAATTATTTCAGATTAAACCCCAGCATAAGCCATGATCAAATTGATATTTTGAAAACCGTTTAGCATTTTTCGTCACATGACTGAAGATTCTTCACGTGATTGTTCGCCCAACCCGGCAATAGGCAAATAAATCTTAAATGTAGTACCAACGCCTTCGGTACTTTCAACCTCAATGCGTCCTTTGTGTTTTTGAATAATGCTATAGGTCAGCGAAAGCCCCAAGCCGGTACCTTGCCCAACCGGTTTGGTGGTAAAAAACGGCTCGAAGATACGTTTACGCACCGTGTCTGACATTCCGCGTCCAGTATCGGTAATTGAGATCCAGGCATAATCGCCTTCAACCCCGGTTTTCAGCGTAATATCGCCCATGTTGTCGATCGCATGTGCCGCATTCACCAGAATATTCATAAAGACTTGGTTGATTTGTGCCGGCACGCAACGCACCAAGGGTAAATCACCATACTCTTTATGCACCTTGGCTTTATATTTGAGTTCATTCCAGACCACATTCAACGTGCTGTCTAAACCACGATGCAAATCAGAATTCTGCCAGACTGATTCACCAGCACGTGCAAAATCTTTCAGATCCTGCACGATTTGTTTCACTCTATCTAAACCATCTGCTGATTCAGCTAACAAATCGATGATATCCTGCCGGACGTAATCCAACTCTATATTCTTTTTAATGTCATCTAATCGGTTCTGCACTCCGGCAGGCAACTCGTTCGACACCTGTTCAAACGTACCAATTAAAGATAATAAAGATTCGACATAACTCTTCAATGTGCCTAAGTTGGCATTAACGAATCCGACCGGATTGTTGATTTCATGTGCAACCCCGGCAGCAAGCTGTCCGATGGCGGCCATTTTTTCCGATTGTAAAAGCTGCCCCTGTGCGCTCTCCAGTTTCTGATTCAGCAACCGCAGCTTTTCATATTCATCCTGCAGCTTTTTATTCGCTTCCGTCAGCTCATTGGTACGCAAAATAACGCGATCTTCTAATTCCTGGTTGGTTTGCTTCAGTTTTCGCTGTACATCCAGTAAATGGCTGTTCTGATGCACCACATGCAACTGGGAATCATAGAGTTCGGAATAGGTCTGATGTAATCCGCCAAGAATTAAAGGCACAGCCTCAATCACGATGGCAGCTGAACGTTCGTGTGCTTCCTCTGCACTCATCCCCTGACGCATCGCCAAAAACTGAGAACATACGGGTTTATCAATGGTCAGAATGTGGTAACGCATCCAGAAAATGGCATATCGCAGGAAAGCTCGGATCTCATCGCGGGTGATCAATTCAGTACTGGCGGTATGTAAATGCTGCAAGAAAAGCTGATGATCTTCCGAATGTCCCCAAATCACTTCTGGCAAACATCCTTCCTGAAACATCATGAGTTCTTCATAATTGATATGTTCTCGCAGAATGGCTGCCAGATGTTTCAACTCCTCCAGAACTTCTTCATTTGGCTTGCCCTGCAACAGGCTCATAGCTAATGAGCCCATCTCACGGAAAATACCTTTATGCTGCTCATCGATTTCCGGAATACCGGTGAGATATTCATCATTCCATACCAATGCCATGCTTATTCCTCATCATCCAGAATGACTGAACCATCAGGCCCCCAATTCACATTCGTGATGCCGGGTTCTTCCAGCTCCAGGCGCTTTAGCATCAGATCATTACCCGATAACTTTCCCAATGCGACACGTCGCTGATCAGCCAGTAACTGATTTTCCAACATCAGTTGTCGGTGACGCAGTGCTTGTCCGACCGTGGATGTCAGTTCATAGTCGTTCCATGGTTTGGCAATAAAACGGTAAATATTGGCACGATTAATCGCCTCGATCAGCGCGTTAAGATCGGCATATCCGGAAATAATGATACGTGAAGCATTGGGCTGTAATGTTTTTATCGATGTGAGTAAGTTAACACCATCCATGCCCGGCATCCGGTAGTCGGAAATAACCAATGAGATTTGATTTTCCCGTGCATAATCGAGTGCTTTGACAGGGTCAGTAAAGGTAACCATCTCCAGTTTAAACAATCGCCCATCGCACAAGCACGGTGTGCGTTGTAGTAAACGAACCAATGCTTTTAGAATCATGGGTTCATCGTCTACCAGCAAAATTCTTTCCATGCTCACTCCTTAGTTCATTCCTGTCGCACGTAAATGACGACGGGTTTTCCTTCTGTGCGTTCAAAACGGCAGATGTGATCGATAATGGAAGGATCTAGTTTGCGCCCTTTTGCAAGCAATAGGAATCGAGCGGAACTGTATAAATCGCGAGATAATACCATGCCAGGTTTCACTTGAGCGCTGGTTAACGCCTTTTCTTTAACACGGGCATTTAATGCATCCACAACCTTAAGAAATGCTGGAATTAAATCTGGATCATACCGTTGCCCGGCATTTTCCCGAATATACAAATAGGCTTGCTCTGCCGTAATGCTCTGTGGCAACAACAACCCCATTTGTAATTCATCATAATCAGCCGCAATCGCCAATATGCGGGCACCAACAGGAATGTCTTTCCCTTTCAAGTGATCAGGAAATCCGCTGCCATCCATATTTTCATGCTGTCCCCGTATGTACGTTCCCGCCAGATTTAGTGCTGGAATGGGTAACAGCACCATTTGCCCTAAGGCTGGATGCTCCATGAATTCTGCTTTTTCCTGACGATTCAGACTGGCCAGCGCTTTAGACAGCAGGTTATCCGCCAGGGCCACCTTGCCGATATCATGCAGCGTGGCCGCCAATGCAACAGCCTCAATCTCCTCAGATTTCAAGCCAATATATTTCGCGAGTGCTTCGGCGAGGGTCACAACACGCCGACTATGCCCAACCCAGTCAGCAAACCGCATTTCAATGATGCCGGAAAACACTTGCAATGACGTTCTGAATGAATCCTTTAATTCATCTTGAGTGAGCTCCAGAAACGACACCAGTTGACTCAATTCCGCCGTGCGCTGTGCCACTTTCTGCTCTAATGTATTATTGGCCTGTTTTAGTGCCTCATTCTGTTCAGCCGTTAACTTCAGTAATCGCTGATTTTCCCGACGCAAATGCAATTGTTCCAGGGCCTGCCGGACAATGATCAGCAACTCCTGATCATCCCAAGGTTTGGCAATAAACCGGAAAATTTCCCCCTGATTAATGGCAGATACGGTTTGCGACATATCCGCATGACCGGTCAGCAACAAACGGATCGTATCAGGCCAGTTTTTTCGCACATTAGAGAGAAAAACAGCACCGTCCATTTCAGGCATGCGCATATCAGAAATAACCAGATCCACAGGTTCTCTGGCCATGGTGATCAATGCTTCTGCGCCACCGCCAGCTGTCAGTAAATGATAGCCTTCCGGTCGCAGCAAACGGTTCAATGCCCTGAGAATATTCGGCTCATCATCGACCAACAAAATGGTAAACGGAGTAGCCATGTTTATGATCCTTCAATTATTTTCCATCAATAATGCGACTAGTTTGATATTTTATTCAGTAAGCGTTGATCATCGAACTTCACAAAACCATCACGCACTGCACTCTTAATCTGATCATCCTCCCAGGGTTTACTCAGAAAACGGAAAATCTCCCCGGCATTAATTGCAGCAGAAAGGGAAGTAAAATCAGCATAACCACTCAGCATGATCCGAATAATTTGGGGGTAACGCTCTTTCACCTGACGTAACAACTCAATACCACTGACGCCCGGCATACGGTTATCACTAACGATGACCCCTACATCATAGCGAGCCAGAGCATCCATTGCTTCTTCCGCACCATTCGCCGTAATGATCTGATAATCACCACTGCGCAGAGTTCGACGCAAAGCGTTCAAAATAGAGGGTTCGTCATCAACCAGTAGTAAGACATGTTTGGTCTCTTTGACGGTTGGCGATGTTGGATGTTCTTGGGATTGTGCCGTAATTTTCTGTGCAATCGCAGGCAGCGCACTGGCCGTGGTAGGTGGTGAGAATAAAAAGCCTTGCATCGCATCACACTGCCATGAACGTAGTAAGGCATATTGTTCTTGTGTTTCTACCCCCTCAGCAACAATGGAAAGCCCCATGGCATGACCAAGCGCAATAATAGCCCTGACAATGACGGCATCACTGTTACTGACTGATAGGTCGTGAACAAATGATTGATCAATTTTCAGCTTGTCCAATGGAAACAGTTTCAGGTAACTCAGACTGGAATAACCCGTACCGAAATCATCCACCGATAATGAAACACCCAATGCCTTAAGCTCGTTGAGTGTGTTAATACTCTTGCTGACTTCGAGCATAATGCAGCTTTCCGTAACCTCAAGCTCTAACATCTTGGCCGGAAACCCACTGCTTTGTAATGCGGAAGAAACTTGTTCCACCAACATGTCGTTCTGAAAATGTGAGGCTGACAAATTCACCGCAATCGTGACGTTGAAACCTTCCTCTATCCAACAGGCGCCCTGCCGACATGCTTCATTCAACACCCAAGTGCTGATCGGAATAATCAAGTCGCACTCTTCCGCAAATGAAATAAAATCCTTAGGCTGCATAACGCCTCGAGAAGAACGCCAGCGAATTAATGCTTCAACACTGTTTACGCCACCACTTTTCATCGTTAGTTGCGGTTGATATTCCAGGAAAAACTCTTTGTTTTGTAACGCTTGTTTTAACTCGCGTTCCAAATTGAGACGTTGTTGCAGATCAGCATGCAAATCGGCACTGAAGAGTTGAATATGACATTCACCGTTATGTCGGCACCAATCCATGGCCGTGTCGGCGTTTCGAATAAGTTCGGCTGCGTTATTGCCATGTTGCGGATAATCCGCAATCCCAATGACCGGATGGCACACAATTTCTTTGCGATCATAAAACAAGGGTTGTGAGAGCTGTTCCATAATGGTGTCTGCCAACGTCATTGCAGGGACCAGGTCATTCAATTCAGGCAACACCAGAACATAATTATTAGCAAACAGGCGGCACACCATGCCGTTGCAACCAACCAAATTCCGGAGACGCTGCAACTGAGCCATCAACACCCAATCACCAATGGCATATCCAAAACGGTCATTGATGGCACGGAATCGACGTAAATTGATATAAAAAACAGCGACCTTTTGTTGATGACGTTCAGCTTGTCGGATATCGAGTGTTAACCGTTCTTCCAATAACACGCGATTCAGTTCAGAGAGGGAGTCGGTTCGCGAGAGTTGTATCACGCTGTCTTCCAGCATGCGGCTGACACTGAGATCGGTCAGAATACCGATGTAATAGCCTTCTTTGACGCCTTCTACCAGTTCTGGCTGTGTCGGATAAAAACGCAATGTTAACCACAGAGGAAAAATATCGCCGTCTTTACGCCGACCGGACAGTTCCCCATCCCATCCATTCTGTTCATAAACCAAGCGCCGAAACTCTTTGTAATAATCATCGTTACCCCGCAGTGGTAATAAAAAATCAGGCTGAGAACCTTTCAATTCTTCTTGGGTATAGCCCACGACTGCAGAAAATGCCGGATTGACGGCAATAAGACATCCTTGCATGTCGCAGATGAACATTCCCTGCGATGAACTTTCAAAGAATAACGTCAACAAATCTGACTTGAGACCATCAGGTAGCGATATGTCAGTTAACAGAGAGTCGTTGGTGTTTCTTTTAATTGGTACATTATTTAGTACCGAGGTGGGGTGAGAGAGTGGTTCTGCGAGTATCTGTTTGCTGCTAGACGCTTTCATCCAGATTTGAACACTGTCACGTAAGCGAAGCCATTGATTGATGTGTTCCCGCAAATGTTCAGCCTCCATATCCGCTGGTAACACTTCATCGACCAGCCCCTGTAGTTCTTCACTTAACGAGGTTTGGTTAGTATCACTCAATAATAAAACCGATGGTGAATCGGGCTGAATTGACCGTCGCCACTGTTCTAACCATGGCAGATGCAGCTGTAATGCAGGCTCATCGAACAAATATAATGCTATTTTTCGAACAGCATCATCATCTGGTAGTTTAGTTCGCACATGGTAATAACGACTTAATAAGGCATACAGCCATTGTTGCCGCGAAATATCCGCAATGATGATCACCACTTCAGGATTATCAGCCGCCATCCCAAGGCCCCCGCTAATTATTTTATTTAAGCTTATATAGTTATAGCTTAAGTGATGTTATCACCATTGCGAGCCGTTTCACTTTATTGTACTGACAACAATAAATAAGCGTATTTACATAGCATAATGCATTGATTCACAGAGAATAATTCTCCATGTCCCGTGACAAATAGCAAAAGCATCAGCTTTTGGGGAGGTTAGCGAAACATGGAGATGAGATGAATTGGAGGAGGCTGCGCCGTATAGACTAAAACTTAATGAAGAATCACGTTAGAACTGAATATTACCGGTGTATAACTTTCTTCTACATCGGTATTTGACATAAACGCGCCACTGTCTCTGGAGCGTTGCAGCATAGTTTCAAACTCTACCCAGAATTGCTGTTCTTCTGCGTAAGACATGTTCTCAAGATCGTAACTAAATTGGCCTGATTTACTTTGTTTCATCGCCTACGCCCTTGTCACTATACTACCCACTACCTATTGCAACTTAAGTTTATCGCTGTCAAACAAAGGCACCAACAAAAATGAAAGTTTCATGCGTAATTTTGTGATCCATTGCGAATGTTATAGCATGAAACCATGTAAACGGTTTCATTAGAGACAAATTTAAACGGTAATGTTAATAACCTTTATTTGTGACAAATTGAAACAATACAAACAAATAATAAAATATATTGTAATGATATTATGAAATAGAGTTATAGCTTATATTTTTAAATAAAGACGTTCAGATTTAACGACTATCAAGACACTAAAAAGCAGTGATTAGTTTTAGATCACAAAGCTATTAGTAACATATAATTCGATCTTTACTCGCTTAAGCTTGCCGCGTTAAACTGTATGCGATTTATTCAAAAATAGCTGATAAATCATAGGATTGTAACAATCCAGCTCTCTTTTGTTAAGAGTTCGCCATAATGGTGCGATAAAAATAAATAATAAAAACATTATTATACTTAATAGTTGCTTAGCGAATATTCGTGTTAACACCAAGGCACATAACAAAACAACAACAAATGTCATTTTTTATAAACAAAGGAAATCACATGAATAACACACGGGATTTAGGTTCATATGGGACGGTATCATACACAATACCCTCCAACCAACATGAATCAATAATAAACCGGTTTATCGCTAACTATCGTTTTACTGGCAAAATGATGCTGCTGCTAGGGTTAGTCATCTTATGCACCATTGCTGGTAATATCTGGAACGCATTTTCCGCCAGAGATGTTATTCGTGAAGAAATTGTCCATGGCATGATCAATCAGCTTACTGCGTTACATGCCCAACTCGAAGCTACACAACAACGAGACCCTGCGCATTTTATGGCGAATGCCCGCCAGATATTGACCGACTCACGCTGGGAACAGGATAAATCCGGTTATGCATTCCTGGTTGATCGACAAGGCAAACTGATCATTTATCCACCGGATGCCAGTCGTGAAGGGGGTTTTTTAGATCCTGTTCAAGTGGAAGGTCGGGATGAAAATGTTAATCAGTCTTTCGCCCGTGTAGGACAGGGAAATACTCCAGAATCTATTGTTTATCCCTATGTCAAACCCGGCACTTCAGAACGTATATTGAAAGTAGCACATGTCTACCCAATGGGTGATTACATGCTGGTGTCAGGTGTCTATGTTGATCGTGCCGATAAAGCCTTTGCAGATTATCTCAAGCAAAGTGGCATCCTGATTGTCATCATGCTGTTATTGATC
Source organism: Tolumonas lignilytica (assembly GCF_000527035.1). Classification (NCBI taxonomy): domain Bacteria; kingdom Pseudomonadati; phylum Pseudomonadota; class Gammaproteobacteria; order Aeromonadales; family Aeromonadaceae; genus Tolumonas; species Tolumonas lignilytica. The sequence continues at coordinate 2,439,295 of NZ_AZUK01000001.1, read as the reverse complement.
GGCGGCGTTATCACCTTATTCAGTAAAGCCATTGGCCAGCAGGTAAAAAGCTCACTGCATGCCTTGAATCTCATTTCCCGTCACGATTTGAGTCAGAAACAGAACATAAACGGTAAAGATGAATTTGCCCAGATCAACCATGCCGTGGAAGATACCCGTAATACCCTTGCGAATATGCTGTTGCAGCAACGCGATATGTCACTTTCGCTTGCTAGTGCATCATCACAAATGAATAGTGGGATGGATCAGGTTGAACATGCCGTACGTGATGAACGTCAACGCCTCGATTCTGTCGCTGCCGCAATGGAAGAAATGGCGACTACCATCCGGGATGTCGCAAAAAATGCCAATGATGCCTCTGATGCAACCCGGAGTACCGATTCACTGGCGGCGTCTGGTGTGGCTCAAATCAGAGAAGCCATCGTGTCTATGAATACCCTGTTTGATAATTTATCCACCAGCGCTGATTCTGTCACCGGGGTGGAACAAAAGGCTTCCGTGATCGGTTCTGTGGTCGACACCATTCGTGGTATTTCAGAACAGACTAACTTGCTGGCATTAAATGCTGCAATTGAAGCCGCTCGCGCAGGAGAACAAGGCCGAGGTTTTGCCGTGGTTGCCGATGAGGTTCGCACGCTGGCAAGCCGAACCCAGCAAGCGACACAGGAAATTGCTGATATGATTTCGGGTCTGCAGCAAGGTACCCGTCAGGCAGTCTCTCTGATGCAAAACAGCATTGATGCCGCCAATACTGCCGTTGAAAATGCCCAGAAAGCCAGTACCGGATTTGAGCAAATTGCAGAACAAACCAGCCATCTGGCTGAACGCAGTGAAATGATTGCAGCGGCCTCAGAAGAGCAAGGTGTCGTAGCCAATCAGGTCACTGACAGTTTGGTGGCCATTCGCGATTCCGTCGAAGAAACCGAACAGGTGGTGACTGAGTTAAGCCAAGCGAGCAAAGTACTCAGCCAGCACGCTCAAGTCATGGATGAGATGGTGAGAAAATACACGTTACCGGCTCATCATCACTGAGCATTTCAATACTAATAATTTCAATCTGCAGGCAGATGCTGCAATGTAAATTGCTAATCTGCCTGTCTTTTTTTATGCCATATATCGCGAAACCTTTGGCTCCAATGCTCTATTGGGTGGTCAAACGTTCGCTGATGACAATGCCATTGATAATTACTCCGTCGTAGCCGCTGAATGACAGCAGGACAACTCATCCAAGATAGGACAATCCGGATTATCATCGCCATGACACTGGCTGGCCAGTTTTTCGAGACCCGCTTTCATCTGCATCAATTCGGCAATTTTCTGATCTAAAATCGTGATGTGTTCCAGTGCCAGTTGTTTCACTTTGCTGCTGGAACGCTGTTCATCATGCCAAAGTGACAATAGCTCGCCAATTTGCGGCAGGGAAAAACCCAGTTCCCGCGCCTGACGGATAAAACGTAACTGACGAATATCCTGTTCCTGATAGTGTCGGTAACCGGCATCGCTGCGATGCGCCGGTGGTAACAAGCCTAAACTTTCATAATGGCGGATCATCTTCGCCGTCAATCCGCTCCGTTTGGCCATTTCACCGATGGTGAGAAAAACATCAGACATCGTTCATTACTCCTGATCTTTCGACTGCGCCGGACGCCAGCGCGTCAGCCACAAGGCATTGGTTACCACACTCACGGAACTGAAGGCCATCGCAGCCCCAGCCAGCATGGGGTCAAGAAATCCAAATACTGCCAGTGGCAAAGCCACCACATTATAGATAAAAGCCCAGAACAAATTTTGCCGTATCTTGCGACTGGTCAGTCGGGCGATGTTCAGCGCATCGGCGACCGAACGCGGATCGTTACGCATCAGCGTCATGGCGGCACTGGCCATCGCGACATCGGTACCCGACCCCATGGCAATCCCCAGATCTGACTCTGCCAATGCCGGGGCATCGTTAATACCATCCCCCACCATGGCTACCGTAAAACCCTGATTCCGCCATTTCACGATCGCCTCGGCTTTTTGTTCCGGCAATACCTGTGCCGCCAGATCATCAATGCCCAGTAACTGCGCGGTTTGCTCTACACTTTGCCGATGATCGCCACTGAGCAACGCAACTTTAATACCCGCTTGCTGCAACGTTTTAATCGCAGTAGCTGCTTCCGGTTTTGGCGGATCTTGAAACGCAAACCAGGCGACGGCGTTATTATTTTCAATGAGCCAAGAAACCGTGCGGCCTTGTTGATATTGCGCTTCTACGCTGGTTTGCAATGCCGCATCCGGCGTGATTTGGAACCGGCTTAAACCCTGTGCACCAACCAGTGCATACTGATCGGCCAGCCATTGACCTTGCACTCCAATCCCGGCCACGGTCGTGAGTTGCGTTAAGTCTGGCAATGTCAGCCCCTGCTGCTGCGCGGCCTGTTGCAAGGCAATACCCAGCGGATGAGCACTGCCCTGCTGCAAGGCAGCCGCAATCTGCAACGCCTGTTCATCATGGTTCTGAAGAGAATGCTGGGCCATTAACGCCGGATGGCCTATCGTCAGGGTGCCAGTTTTATCAAACACCACCATGTCGACTTTTTCGGCCTGCTCCAGCACTTCAGCATCACGGATCAAGATACCGTGCCGGGCAGCCGTTCCCGTCCCGGCCATGATCGCCGCTGGTGTTGCCAACCCCAAGGCGCAAGGACAGGCGATGACCAACACCGACACCGCATGGATCAGCGCAGCCTCACCTTGCCCGGTGAATACGTACCACCCGGTCACGGTCAGCAGTGCCAATACCAAGACCACCGGAACAAATACCGCACTGATTTGATCCACCTTTCGCTGGATCGGCGGTTTCGCCATCTGGGCCAGTTCGACACGCGCGATGATCCGAGCCAGCAGGGTTTTCTCACCTAATGCAGCAGTGCGGATCCATAACAACCCTTCACCGTTCATGGCGCCCGTGCTGACGCTATCGCCTGCGGCTTTGCTGATCGGCAAACTTTCTCCGGTGAGCAATGACTCATCCAGATGACTGCTCCCCTCTACGATCTCGCCATCTACCGGCACCCGCTCCCCAGCACGTACCCGAATGCGATCACCAAGTTGGATCATGGCCAAGGGCAGCCATTGTTCGATGCCGTCCCGCTCGACCCAGGCTTGATCCGGACGCAAGGCCTGTAAGGCACGGATCGCCTCGCTGGTCTGGCGTTTCGCGCGTTGTTCCAACCATTTACCAAACCAGACCAGCGTGATCACAGTTGCTGACGATTCAAAATAAAGATGAGCATGATGGGGCTGTAACAACCACTGATAGAGCGATAAGCCATAGGCGGCCGTTGTTCCCAGCGCCACCAGCACATCCATATTACTGCTGCCGACCCGCACTGCTGCCCAGGCTCCGCGATAAAATCGCCACCCCAAACCAAACTGCACAACCGACGCCAGCAGGAACTGCCAGAACACCGGTAACTCAAGCTGTGCGCCCCACAACCCTGCGATCATCGGGAATAACAACGGCAAGACGCACAATGCCCCGACAATCAACCAATACCGATCTGTATCGCTCGGAGGTTGCGCCTGCTCGGCAGCACTGGCGTTTGCATCAGGGACAATGCCCTCATAACCCGCCTTCGCAATGGCCCGCAATAACTGGGCATCATCGACCTGCGGCAAGACCTGCAGGCGTGCTTTTTCGCTAGCGAGATTCACGACGGCCGAAATGACGCCCGGCTCTTTGTTCAAGACCTTTTCCAGCCGTTGCTGACAGGCTGCACAGTGCATGCCCTTGATTTGCAATGTCACGGTACGTTGCGGCACGCTGAACCCGGCTTTTTCCACAGCACTCATGAGCAAAGCCGGTGCTATTTTTACGGCGCTTTCTATTTGTGCTTTCTCACTCGCCAAGTTCACACTGACGTGATCCACACCGTCTATTTTGCCTAATACTTTTTCCAGTCGGGTTGCACAAGCGGCGCAGTACATCCCCTGAATCGGCAACACCAGCCGTTCTGTTTTCTGTCCGGTCATTTTTTGTGCTCCTGTTGCATCTACTCTAGTAATAGCTTCGACCTTGACATCATGGCAAGGTCAAGCTGATTATTTAAACAATTTATTCAATATTCCGGCTTGACCTTCCAACAATGGTAAGGTTCAGACTAAGAGAAAATCACAGAGCAACGTATTGAGGAGAAACACTGATGACGACCACACTGCAAATCCCGGACATGACTTGCCAGCATTGCGTGGCGACGATTACTAAACTGATCCAACAGGCGGATCAGTCGGCACAGATACAGATCGATTTGAGCCAACATAAAGTGACTGTGGATGGCAAACTCGACGCGCCTGCGCTGATCACATTACTGGATGAAGCCGGTTACACGCCGAGCGAACTGTAAGGCTTAACCGCATAAACGTTGCAGCCCGCACGGATTCGGCAGGCTGCAATGATGATCAGAGTTGACGGGCAAAGGCTTCCATTTCTGCCAGCTCTCGTTTTAACTGATTCGCCAAAATTGGGAAACGACGGTAGGTTTTGGGATCGGCGCTGTCAGCTTCAATGTGGAAACTGGCGGCAATACGTTCACGCTTCCACTGGTTACGGCAGTAGAGACCAAAGTAACGTTTGATCCAGGCAACCAGTTGTTCCTTGCTGTACATCTGCGCATATTCACCGCGTAACAACACCTGCAGCACCCCTTTGGGCGTGACATTCTGCGTCTGGTTAATGCGACGGATAGCATCCATTACCGGATAGGGCATCAAATCAGCTTCGTCCGTTTGTTCAACCGGGCGTAACTCTGCCGTAGGAGCCTGATGTACGATCGCTTCCATCGCGGCTAACGCCAGACGCGGCAGATCCGGGCTATCCTGCAGCGGAATGCCCTGCTCCATGATGTAACGATTGATCTGTAACACGCGGGATTTGCTGACACCGCCAATCGGTGACAAAACCCCGGAGGTGTCGCCATCCATGGTGCAATAGCCGACACTGGCTTCAGATAGATTCGAGGTGGCCATCAGCAGCTTATTCTGGCGGTTGGCGATCAGCCAGATCCCGGGAGAACGAACCCGCGCCTGAATGTTCTGCAATGCCAGATCGTCTTTTTCCCAGGTCATCGGGTTATCCGGTGTGAGGTCGTTGACCAGTTTCAGATAACCGGCCACCAGCTCAGCAATCGACCAGTCGTGATGCTGTGCCCCCATTTCATCGGCCAAACCTGCCGCCGCATTACGGGTCACACTGCCACTATGGGCCGAGCCCTGATAGACCGTCGTTAAAACATGCGGCATGACATCATCGTGGATCCAAGCCAGCAGCGGTTTATCCCCCCGCATAGCCACATCAATCCGCCCCTGGGCCAGCACCTGACGATAAGCCTCTTCACCTAACGTCAATGCGGCCTGCACCTGTGCAAACCAGACCAGCGTACCGCACAAGGCCGAGTCAGCGCCGCCACTCAGACTTAATGCATAACCGCTGGTGTAGGTTTTACGTTGCCAGTCCCACAGTCCCAGTGCAATCGCGCGACAAGCCGCCGCATGTGGATCTTCATCGGCAAACGTGGTTTGTGGTGACAGCTCACGGAAGTAGTCTTCCGCCTGCCAGTTAAAAGGAATTTCAATAATACCGTGTTGTTCGGAAGGTTGCAGACGCTGGCTGCTGATCAGGCGCTGTGAACGGTTCAGCCCGATATCCACGGTGGCTGACTGCACGCGCCACGGCGCAAAACTTAAACGATCTGAACTCATCACCAGTTCGCCGTTGCTGGCCAGCATGGCATCGCCGTCATACACCGCCCGGCCTGCTTCGCACCCCAGCAGGTTGGTATACACATACACCGCCCCGTAAGCGCGAGAACCTTCGCAGACAAACTGACGACGAGTTTTCTGTTTGCCCAATGCAAAGTGGCTGGCAGACGGATTCATGATCACATCGACCTGACGTTCATACAGGCTACGGCCCGGACGGGAGGCCACCCAGGAATCTTCGCAGATTTCGAAACCGAGACGGATCCCTTCCACTTCAAACACGATATCGCCGACCGGGACATTCTGTCCGGCCAGATCCAGCGTCATCACTTCACCCGCAGGCCAGGGAGTAAACCAGCGAGGTTCATAATGGATACCGTTACGGGCCAGATGTTGTTTGCAGACTACCCCGTGGATCTGATACTGACTCAGTAACGCCACGGCATTAAAGACCTGCCCGCCGGGGATCAACAATGGAAAGCCCACCGCGACCATCAGCGACGGAGGCAAACTCTCGGCTAATTGACTCAGATAAGCGGGCATGACCTCGACCCAGTCCGCCGAGAAAAACATATCTTCACAGCCATAGCCGGTCAGTGCGAGTTCCGGCAGCAAAACCAGATCGGCCTGCTGTTGCACCGCTTCGGCGACCGCCGCACGGATCAAGGCCAGATTGCCATCCAGATCCAGTGGCGTGGTATTAATACTGGCGGTAGCGATTGTCAGTGTTTGACGCATAATTCGTTATACTCCCTGTCCGGCGTTGAGCAACACATGCTCGCGAACACCGGCATCAACTGCAAAAACGTCCATTAAATAGGTCAGGAACGCCCGGTCATGGCACATGGTTTTACCCGGACTATCCGAAATCTTGGCGACCGGCTGGCCACCGAGGCTGACCATTTTCATGACCGCATTCAACGGTTTGTTCACCTCAAAATCGGCCATCAGCCAGGTGCCAATCCCAAACGAAGTTTGTATCCGCCCTTTGAAGTGTTTATAGATCAGTACAGCCCGTGAAAAATCCAGTCCGTCGGAAAACACCAGCATCTTGCGGGTCGGATCGACGCGCAGCGCTTCCAGACGCGCGATGATTTTCTCACCCCAAAGGATCGGATCGCCACTGTCATGACGAAATCCATCATACAGTTTGGCGAAATAACGATCTAAATCGCGACAAAAAGCATCGACGCCGATGACATCAGTCAGCGCCACACCGAGATCGCCCCGATATTCCCGCACCCAGTTTTCCAGCGCCGCCTTCTGGCTATCGACCAGACGGTAATTCAGTCCTTGGTGCGTTTGCAGCCATTCGTGAGCCATAGTGCCTAAAAAGGGTAATTGTAATGCCTGGGCAAGATGCGGATTGCTGGTACCACCAAATTGTTTGGGCACCGCCTGTTGCAGCATTTCGGCCACAATGTGCTGCGCCTGATAACTGAAACGGCGCCGCGTGCCAAAATCAAAAAAACGGAAATCATCTAAATCGACGCTATCGCCCAACCGGTTCAGTTGCTCAATCTTGTGTTGGGTGCTGTTGCGGATCTGCGTTTCACTCAGCCCCGGATACAGCATTTTATTTCGGATCTCACTGACCGTGGCCATCACCGGAATTTCAAAGAGCGATACATGCAACTGCGGCCCTTTCACCCTGATGATCAGGCGCCCTTTTTCAATACGGACATCGAGCTGATCCAAATTGAAGCGGAACAGACGCAGAAAGGCCAGATAATCGTCTTTCAGATAAGGTGCCCGGCTGTGCAGAAAAGCCAGTTGGGATTCGGTGGCCTGAAGATCCGCCAAAGCCTCTAATTGCTCGCGGATCTGAAAAATATAGGGCGTGAGGTCTTCATGACTGCGGCAATAGAACTCCCAGACCCCCTCCGCATTGGGCAACTGATGCAGATAGGCTTGCTGCATGGTGAGTTTATAAAAATCGGTATCAATGAGACTTTGGATACAGAGAGTGTCAGACATGGGCTGCTCCCGTTTTTACAGAATTACGTGTTCAATAACCATTTCAGTTCGTTCAGATCACCGGGTAATAAGATGCCTGACTGCCGCATTTGTTCTATTGCTTCTTGTATTGTGTCATCCGCAATGCCCCGGCTGGCAGAAAGATTGACCAGCACATTGAACCCGGCCTTTTTCAGCTGCAATGCCGTCGTTTTGACACAGTAATCCAACGCCAGACCACCCACGATCACCGAGGACACCTGGTGCTGATTTAACCATTCAATCAGCCCGGTCGAGAGTTTTTCCGACAAATCGTGATAACAGGCACCGTACGGATGCAGTGTCGGCTCGACCCCTTTATAGACCAGAAAATCATAATCCGTAACGGCCGGTAAGCCCTCAATGAGGTTAAAACCGTGACTGCCGGGTACTGCATGTGCCACCCAGGTTACATCGGCCTCAGGTAAACCGACCGGTTGAAACATCTCTGCATGCGATGGCACGACCCAGGGAGCTAACGGGGTATGTGCATCTTTCGTCATGATGCGGTAGTCGGCTAATCCCGCCTGTGCATTCAGTGCCTGTGCAATCAGGTGGCCTTCCGGCACAGGCAATTCATCCGGGCACAAGGGGGTAAAGGTGTTTTGCACATCCACATCGATTGCGGCAATTTTCATTTTTGCTCCCTGAATTGGTTCCTGTAAGATACCAATATCGCAAAAGGTATTGCAGAGGAACCAATATGTCAATTATTATTTCCGGGATGAAAAACAGAGAAGGTTGCTGAATGTCGCGTATTGCTGTGATGGGCTCGGCGTTTAACCCGCCCACACTGGGTCATAAAGATGTCATTGAACAAGCACTGAAACAGTGTGATCAGGTATGGCTGGTTCCTGCCTTCCGCCATGCCTGGGGGAAAAAGATGGCACCTTACCCGGTACGTTGCCAAATGGTGGAGTTGTTTACGCAGGATCTCGCCGATCCTCGCGTCACCCTGCATGCCCTTGAACATGAAATTGCCGGTGAAAAGCCGGTCTATAGCTTTGATGTGCTGGCTGCTTTGCAGTCGCAGATCCAGCCGGACGATCAGCTTTTTCTGGTGATCGGCCCCGATAATGCTGCCTCGTTTGATAAATTTTATCGCGCTGATGACATTCGTCGTCGCTGGCAGTTGCTCGTCGTCAAAGAGCGCATTTCGGTGCGCAGCACCAAACTTCGTGCCGCATTGAAGCAGCATAAACCGATCACCGGCATGACCACATCCTGCGTTGCCTCATTCCTGTCAACGCACCCGGTTTACAGTGAGCACACGTCATGATCACCACCATTGATACCGTATTACTGCGTATCGCGGATAACGAATTACAGGTTTTGCTTTGGCAAAGACCGTCGGATAGCCGGGCCTATCCCGGTTTCTGGGCGCTACCAGGAGGGTGGGTCTTTGAAGATCGCGACGAGACGCTGGAACAGGCAACCTGCCGAATTCTGGAACGCAAAGCCGGTTTAAAACCGGATTACATTGAACAGGTGGCCACCATCGGCAATCGTCAGCGCGATCCAGATGGCTGGTCGATGACGGTGTTACATCTGGCTCTGCTCCGGTTCAGTTGTTCCAGTTCTACGCATGAAGATACACATTGGGTTCCTGTCGAGAACGTACTGAATCAATCGCAGGAACTGGCCTTTGATCATGCCGTATTACTGGCAAAAGCGTTGGAGCGGTTGAATACCAAAGCCCGTTACAGCACGTTGCCACTTTATCTGGCAGAACAGGAACTCAAGCTCCCCGAGCTACAGCGGATTTATGAAATTGTATTAGGTAACCCGCTGCATAAACGGGCGTTCCGCGAGCGGATCCTCAGTGCCGATGTTTTGCAGGATACCGGTAGACGCGTGCAGGGACGCGGCTCGCCCGCCACGATCTATCGCTATCATTCCGATTGTCCGGTTCGTTTGTTTGACCGGATGATGCAAGGCGCATCAACGGAAACAGTTGACGAATAACCCTCCCGCTTAAAAAAATGACCGGCAGAGGCCGGTCATAGCGATGTACAACACATAACGCTTATACGCGGAAATGGTTCACCTGCTGGTTCAAATCCCGCGAGATTTCGTGCAGATCGGCCGCCAATTCATTGGAGCGACGAGCCATATCACTCAGATCATCCGACACATCCTTGGTTGCCTGAATGTTGCGGCCGACCTCTTCCGTCACTGCGCGTTGTTCTTCTGCCGCACTGGAGATTTGCATTGCCATATCAGCAATTTGTGCGATGGCATGCGTGATCATATCCAGCGCGGAGGTCGCATTCTGGGCATCGTCGACACTGCCTTGAGCCAGCATCTGACTTTGTTCCATCGTGCTCACGGCCTGATGCGTATTACGTTGCAGTGTCTCGATCATGCTCCTGATTTCACCGGTGGAATGCTGTGTTCGCTGGGATAACACACGAACTTCGTCTGCCACCACCGCAAACCCTCGCCCCTGTTCCCCCGCCCGCGCCGCTTCAATCGCCGCGTTCAGCGCCAGCAGGTTGGTTTGTTCTGCAATCCCCTGAATGGTTGCCAATATAGTATTGATTTGCAGGGCATTCTGTTCCAGTTCACGAATAATGCCCGATGCCTGTTCGACTTCACTGGCCAGACGGGTAATGGATTGCTGGTTGCGGGCAATTACCCCCTTACCCTCTTCACAACTGTTCGCGGATTCACGCACCGCCTGTGCGGTCTGCTCGGCATTGCTGGCAACTTCATTGGCCGTCGCCGACATCTCATGCACAGCCGTGGCAATCTGTGAAATTTCCTGCTGCTGATGTTGTAGCGAAGTGTTGTTTTGCGCCGCCATATCGCGCGATTGACCCGCCTGTCGATCCAAATCCTTGGCGGAGTCAGCGATCTTCAGCATCATGTCATGCAGTTTATCGAGAAAAGCATTGATATTGCGGGTCACCGCACCGATTTCGTCGTCCTTGGTCACCGCAAGACGCTGCGTTAAATCGCCATTCCCCCGCGACAAGGCCGCCACCGCTTCCGCCATCGTATCTAACGGATGCAGCATCCCCCGAATGATCGCGAAGGCAGCACCCACCACCACCAGTAGTTGGATCAAACCGAACAGCACCGTGTGTTCTAGCTGCTGAGTCATATTCTGCATGGCCACGGTTTTGTCATACAGCAAGCCAAAATACCAGTCATAACCCGGGATCTGCTTAAAGACCACATAGGTGGTCATCCCATTGATCGTGATTTCATGCAATTCATTATTCTGAGACATGCTCTGGACGGCTGCTAAATTCAATTCGGGAGCCAGATCCGTTGCCGGTTTCAGCGCGAGTGCAGCCTCTTTGTACGCCACAATGTTGCCCGCACTGTCGACCAGCAATCCGCTAATCCCTTCCGATTGAATTTTATTAACATTATCAATAAGTTCTTGAATGACAATGTCGCCACCGATAACCCCTTGGTTATTGCCATAATCAAAAGGCTCCGCAATACTGATCAGCAGTTTATGGGTTCCGGCATCTTCATACGGAGTTGTCAGTATGGCCTTGCCGGCGGCGCGAGCATCCTTATACCAGCCTCGTATGCGGGGGTCATAGCCATCCGGCGCTTTCCAGTCATTGGAGACCATCATCTGCCCGGTCGATGTCCCGGCATACACCATTTCCAATTTGCCTGCCGCTTGGGCCTGAGCCAAAGCTGGCACCGGATCGCCGCCAGCTTTAGACAAAGCCTGCTTGGCGGAATCAATGATGCTGCCGCTGTTATCCAACCAATATTTCAGATAATTCACCTGTGTTTTGGCGACCGTCTGCGCATAATTACTGACCGTTGTTTTTGCCTGTGCCTCCAATGATTGGCTCATGCCCCACAGTTGGATCGCCGTCATCACCACCAGCAACGCCACCAGCGCCAGTAATAGCCGGTTCTTGATATTCAGTGTCATAGAAGCTCCCTTTGTACATGACGATATAAAATGCTGTTATAGTTTTAGTTTCACATTTTATATTTGGTGTTAATGGTCAAACCAACCCCGGCACAGAGTAAAATTCAAATGTAAACCCTCTCTATTAACTGTAGATGAGATAAAAAAAATCCCGAACAAAGTCCGGGATTTTTATAAAGAAACGAATAAATAATTGCGCTTCAGCAAAAATTTTTTGAATCGGCTATACGCGGAAATTATTCACCTGATTGTTCAGATCACTTGAAATTTCGTGCAGATCGGCAGCCAGTTCATTGGAGCGACGAGCCATATGGCTCAGCTCGTCAGACACATCTTTGGTCGCCTGAATATTGCGCCCCACCTCTTCCGTGACTGCACGCTGTTCTTCGGCGGCGCTGGAAATTTGCATCGCCATATCCGAAATTTGTGTAATCGCATGGGTGATCAATTCCAAGGCTGCAGTTGCACTTTGCGCATCTTCAACACTGTCTTGCGCCAGAGTCTGGCTTTGCTCCATGGTGCTGACCGCCTGATGCGTGTTGCGCTGTAAAGTCTCGATCATGGCCCGAATTTCTCCGGTGGAATGCTGTGTCCGCTGGGATAACACACGAACTTCATCCGCCACTACCGCAAAGCCACGGCCTTGTTCACCGGCACGCGCCGCTTCAATCGCCGCATTCAGTGCCAGCAGGTTAGTCTGTTCAGCAATCCCCTGAATCGTGGCCAAAATAGTATTAATTTGTAGCGCGTTTTGCTCCAGCTCGCGAATAATGCCCGATGCCTGTTCCACTTCACCGGCCAGACGAGTAATCGACTGTTGGTTACGGGCAATCACTTCTTTGCCTTCTTCGCAACTGTGGGCCGACTCACGCACCGCCTGCGCGGTTTGTTCCGCATTACTGGCAACTTCATTGGCCGTTGCCGACATCTCATGCACAGCAGTCGCAATCTGGGATATTTCCTGCTGCTGATGCTGCAACGACGTATTGTTCTGCGCGGCCATGTCACGTGATTGTCCGGCTTGTCTGTCCAGCTCTTTCGACGAATTGGCAATTTGCATCATCATGTTGTGCAATTTATCGAGAAACGTATTGATATGCCGGCTAACAACGCCGATCTCATCATGCTGGGCAATCGCCAGACGGTGTGTCAAATCGCCATTGCCACGAGAAAGTGCTGCCACCGCTGCTGCCATCGAGTCTAATGGACGCAAGGTGCTGCGGATGATGACAAATGCCGCTCCCACCACCACCAGCAGTTGAATCAGCGCAAACACCAGCGTGTGCATCTGTTGTGTTTTCATATGTTGTAACGCAACCGATTCGTCATATAACAAACCGAAATACCAGTTGTAACCGGGAATTTGTTTGAAAATAACAAAAGCAGATCGGTCGGCCAGCGAGATTTTATGTAATGCGCCATCCTGAGCCATTTGCTGAACGGAGGATAAATTGAGTTCCGCTGCCAACTGAGAAATCGGTTTAAGCGTCAATGCGGCATCTTTCGAAGCCACAATATTGCCGCTGCCATCGACCAACAGGCCGCTCACACCATCAGACTGAATTTTATTGACGTTGTTGATCAGATCGGTAATGACGACATCACCTGAGATAACGCCTTTATTGGCGCCAAAATCATAGGGCTCCGCCACACTAATCATCAAGGCATGACTGGATGCGTCTTCATATGGGGCAGTCACGGTCAGCTTGTTGGCACTGACGGCGTCTTGATACCAAGGGCGTTGCCGAGGATCGTAACCCTCCGGTGCTTTCCAGCCAATCTTAGACACTACCATACGACCGTCGGCTGTTCCGGCATAAACCATATCGAATTTGCCCGCCGCTTCTGCCTGCATCAGCGCGGGTACCGGATCAGCATCTGTTTTGGAAAAAACCTGTTTCGCGGCATCGACAATGCTCGCGCTGTTGTCCAACCAGTATTTGAGATAATTCACCTGCGCAGCCGTCACGGTTTGCGCGTAATTATCGACCGTGTGTGTTGCCTGTTCAGCCTGCGTCCGACTGCTGGACCAAAGTTGTACACCCGACATCACTACCAGTAGCGTCACTAACGCCAGCAGCAGTTTATTCTTGATATTCAGGGTCATAAAATCTCCATTTATAGTGATAACCAGCGACCGATAAGAGAAAATACTTAAATGCCAAGCGCCATTTTACGCTGATTTAAAAAACCGAGATCAAAAAATCCCGCATGACGCGGGATTTAACAAAGAAAAGTAATGGATCAGGCAACGGTAACGCGGGCAAATTTACGTTTTCCAACCTGCCAGACTGAGGTGCCAGTTGTTACCAACAGCTTTCCGTCAGTCACCACGTCACCATCACGCTTGACCGCATTTTGCTTGATCATACGCAGCGCTTCAGAGGTTGTTTCCACCAGCGCCGCCTCTTTCAGCAAATTACCTACAGCGATCCCTTCTGCGGCCGCCGCTACGGTCACTTCCGGCATTTCATCAGGAATGGCGTTTTTGGAGAAGCGTTGAGTAAAATCATTGTGCGCCGCTTCCGCCGCCGCGTCGTCGTGATAACGGGCAATGAGTTCTTTGGCCAGCCAAATTTTCACATCACGCGGATTCAATTTGTTGTCGGCAATATCGGCCTTGAACTGGGTGATTTCGGCCAGAGGACGAGTCGACAGCAGTTCGTAGTAACTCCACATCAGCTCATCAGAAATGGACATGATCTTACCGAACATCTCTGTCGGCGCATCATGCACACCGATGTAGTTGCCCGCCGATTTAGACATCTTCTTCACGCCATCCAGACCCACCAGCAATGGCATCATCAAAACGCATTGCGTTGGCTGACCTGCATCTTTTTGCAGTTCACGGCCCATCAGCAGGTTGAATTTCTGGTCGGTGCCGCCCAGTTCGACATCGGCTTTCAATGCAACGGAATCGTAGCCTTGCAGTAACGGGTAAAGAAACTCATGGATCGCAATCGACTGACCGTTGGCATAACGCTTCTTGAAGTCATCACGTTCCAGCATGCGGGCAACGGTTTGCTTCGCGGCCAGCTTGATCATGCCAGTCGCACCCAGCTCTTTCAGCCAGGTAGAGTTATATTCGATACGGGTACGCGCCGGATCCAAAATCTTGAAGGCTTGTTCCGCATAAGTTGCGGCATTCACCTTGATCGCCTCTTCCGACAATGGCGGACGGGTTGCATTCTTACCTGAAGGGTCGCCTACCAGCGCCGTAAAGTCACCGATCAGCAGGATCACTTCATGTCCGAGATCCTGAAAGGTACGCAGTTTATTCAGAATAACCGTATGCCCGAGGTGAATATCTGGCGCTGTAGGGTCCATTCCCAATTTGATACGTAACGGGCGGCCTTCTTTCAATTTCGCTACCAGCTCTTCTTCAACCAGAATCTCTTCTGCACCGCGTTTGATTTCAGCTAATGCGGTTTCCAACTCGGACATGCTTTTACTCCAATACATTCTGCAAATGGGGCACAGTTTACGAAATGGCTGTCCACATGAAAAGCAAGTAAACTGCCGGTAACTCAATTCATGGTGAAAGAATAGGTATATGGCGCTCTATATTGGTCTGATGTCCGGCACCAGCATGGATGGTATTGATGCCGCTTTAGTCGAGTTTGATCCGCAACATGATCGGCCTGTCTTGCGGGGAACCCACGCCAGAGCCTGGCCTGACGATTTGGCGCAACAACTTCACGCCATCTGTACGCCCGGTGAAAACGAAATCGATCGTATGGGCTGGCTGGATCAACGGGTAGCGGAAGAATTTGCCGCCGCCACGCATGAATTATTGGCACAGCAGGGGGTGGATCACCGCCAGATCAGTGCCATTGGCTCACACGGGCAGACCATCCGGCATCGTCCGGAGTTAGGCTTTACCCTGCAGATCGGTAACGGTGCCCGATTAGCAGCGATGACAGGGATTGACGTGATCTGCGATTTTCGGATGAAGGATGTCGCTTTGGGAGGGCAAGGTGCGCCACTGGTGCCGGCTTTTCATCAGGCGGTATTTGGCCAGGCCGATGAAGCCCGCTGTATTCTGAATATTGGCGGGATTGCCAATGTATCTGTCTTACCGGGACAGGCCGAACAGGTGTTCGGTTTTGATACCGGCCCCGGCAATACCCTGTTGGATAACTGGTATCGTCAGCATCAGAGTGGACAATATGATGCCTCTGGCGCATGGGCTGCCAGTGGCAACATTCATCCACCTTTGCTGGCTGATTTGCTCGCGCACCCCTATTTTGCCCAGCCTTACCCGAAAAGTACCGGGCGGGAAACGTTCACCCTGACATGGTTACAGCAACAACTGGCGGCCCATCCGTCTATTATGCCGGCTGATATCCAAAGAACGTTGCTGGAGCTGACGGCACTAAGCATCTGCGATGCCGTCCGCCCTTTATCTGACAGCGCAGCACTTTATCTCTGTGGCGGTGGCGCACATAACCCGTTACTTTGCCAGCGTATTGCAACTTTGTTACCCGATTGGCAGGTTGATTCGACGGAAAAACTGGGAATGCATCCAGACTGGGTCGAAGCCATTGCCTTTGCCTGGCTGGCGCATTGCTTTTGCGAACAACGGCCGGGGAACTTGCCTGCCGTGACAGGAGCGCGTCAAAAAACCATTCTGGGCGCACTTTATCCGGCAAATTAATCAACAGACAGTATCAATGACTATTTTAGAACGCACCATTGAGGGGCAATCAAACGTTGGCGTAGAATGGCGCTACCGGAGTCTGTGATTAGAGTCACAACTTACGGAATATAAATAACACTGGGAATATAATTTTATCTAAGGATACCAAGATGAAAAAAGCGCTGATACTGGCTGGTTTGATGGTTGTAGCTCTGACTGCGTGTGAAAAGAAAGAAGAAGCCGCTGCACCGGCAGCTCAACCAGCCGCAGCGGCACCAACTGCTGCGCCAGCAAAAACTGAAGCAGCCACAACGTCTGCTGCAGTGACTACTTCTGCTGCAACTGCTACCTCTGCTGCTCCGGCTACTGAAGCAACCAAGAAGTAACCTATCTGATCAGCCTGTCAGGCCAACTGCCTGACAGGTTTCCGTGTACAGGATTAAACTGAGAAGCTGGAACCACAACCGCAGGTGGTAGTCGCATTTGGGTTGCTAACGGTAAAGCGCGAACCTTCCAGACCGTCGATGTAGTCAACCACACCACCCACCAGATATTGCAGGCTCATACCATCAACCACCATGATCACGCCGTTCTTTTCCACAACCGTATCGGTTTCATTGATTTTCTCATCGAAAGTAAAACCATACTGAAAGCCAGAGCAGCCACCGCCGGTGATATAGACCCGCAATTTCAGTTCCGGATTTTCCTCTTCGGTGATCAACGCTTTTACTTTCGCCGCCGCCGCATCGGTCATCTCAATGGGAAACTGCACTGCTACCTCACTCATAACTACCTCACTCGGCCTGTGGCCAGAAACAACGCTGTAAACTTATTCGTTCAATTCAGCAAATTATCTAATACCCGACTAAACAGTTCAAGTATTACTCAGTTTTGCGCTTCCCTATAATGTATCACTGGGAGATCTTTTCTGCTTTATCTGCTTTTGCGTTATAGTCGAAGGATTATTTCACACTGAAATACGGACTGATCTTTCATGGCTAATAGTACATCCCGCTCTGAACAACTCTTTGCTGCTGCTCAATTATCTATTCCGGGTGGCGTCAATTCTCCGGTGCGAGCCTTTAACGGCGTGGGCGGAACCCCTCGTTTTATCGAAAAGGCAGATGGTGCCTATCTTTATGATGTCGATGGTAATCGTTACATTGATTATGTCGGCTCCTGGGGGCCGATGCTGTTAGGTCACAATCATCCCGCCATTAAAGCAGCCGTGTTGGCCGCGGTGGAAAACGGCTTAAGTTATGGTGCGCCGACAGAAAATGAAGTGCGGATGGCTGAGATGATCCGCGAGATCATGCCGAACATGGAAATGGTGCGCATGGTTAACTCTGGCACCGAAGCCACCATGAGTGCCATTCGTTTAGCACGCGGTTACACCGGTCGCGACAAGATCATCAAATTTGAAGGTTGCTATCACGGTCATGCCGATTGCCTGCTGGTCAAAGCAGGATCGGGCGCGCTGACCTTAGGTCAACCCAATTCACCGGGCGTTCCTGCCGATTTTGCCAAACACACCCTCACTTGTACTTATAACGATCTGAATTCTGTCGCTGCCGCCTTTGACAATTATGGCCCGGATATCGCCTGTATCATTGTTGAACCGGTCGCCGGCAACATGAACTGCATTCCACCAGTTCCCGGTTTCCTGGAAGGGTTACGCGCTCTCTGTGATCTACATGGCGCACTGCTGATTATCGATGAAGTCATGACCGGTTTTCGGGTCAGCCTGCAGGGTGCACAAGGTTATTATGGCATCACGCCGGATCTGACGACTCTGGGCAAGATCATCGGAGGTGGTATGCCGGTCGGCGCTTTTGGTGGCAAGAAAGAGATCATGGCCTATATCGCGCCAACCGGCCCGGTGTATCAGGCAGGAACCCTGTCAGGGAACCCGGTCGCGATGGCTGCAGGTCTGGCCATGCTCACCGCCATCCAGCAACCCGGTTTATACGAACAACTCAGCGCCAAAACCCAACAAGTCGCCGAAGGTCTGAAACTGGCGGCCGCCAAATATGGTATTGCACTGGCTGTCAATTATGTTGGTGCCATGTTCGGTTTCTTCTTTACCGACGAACCTGAAATCACCCAGTTTGAACAAGTCAAACAGTGTGATATCCACGCCTTTAAGCAGTTTTATCATCTGATGCTGGCAGAAGGTATTTATCTGGCACCTTCCGCTTATGAAGCCGGGTTCCTGTCATTGGCTCACAGCGATGCCGATATTGCTGCAACACTTGCGGCCGCCGAACGTTGTTTTGCACAAATGAAAAAATAAGCCGACATTTCCCCTGAGAGCGTTTCAATCTGAGGGCGCTTTTCAAGCGGCAATAAAAAAGGCGTGAATCATCACGCCTTTTCTTTGAACTATTGCCTCACACCTTAAAGTGCGACATGAGCTGTTGCTGCTGATTTGCCAGGTCATTCAGTTTTTCAGCATTTTCTGCAGAAGTATCTGCCATACCGGTGATATCACTGCTGACATCACGGATATTCGTCACACTGCTGCTGATATCACCGCTGACTTTGCTTTGCTCTTGTACCGCATGGGCGATATGCGTGTTCATATCCTGAATCACGGCGATGGAACGGGTAATTTGCTCCAACACACCAACCGATTGCTGTACGTTATGCAAGGTTTCATCGGCTTGTTTGTGACTTCCCAGAATCGCCGTCACCACATGATGAGTACCGGTTTGCAGTTCATTAATGACACCGTGGATCTGCCCGACAGATTCCTGAGTACGGGAAGCCAGATTGCGCACTTCATCAGCGACCACCGCAAAGCCACGGCCTTGCTCACCCGCACGCGCCGCTTCGATGGCCGCATTCAATGCCAATAAATTGGTCTGTTCAGCAATACCTTTGATGACATCCAAGATTTTATTGATGTTGTTGCTGTTTTCCGCCAAGCGCTCAACCTGTGGTTTGGCATCACTGATATAACGCATCAGTGAATCCATGGCCTCCAGGCTCTCTTCGACAACGGCCTTACCCTGCTGTGCCGCATGTTCCGCTTCATCAGCTGCGTCTACCGCCTGACCAGCACGATCCGCAATGTTGGCGGAAGTGGCATGCATTTCTTCAAATGCTGCTGCGACCTGATCGATTTCACGGAACTGATATTGCAATCGATCGCGGGTCTGGCCCGACACATAATTGGCTTGTTGCGCCGTATCACGAGTTCCGTCTACCGCAGTCACCACTTGGGTAATGGTGCCGCGCAGTTTATCCAGGAACAGGTTAAATGCCCGAGCCAGTGCACCCATTTCATCGTTACTTTGGATCTGTAAACGTTGTGTCAGGTCACCATCCCCGCTGGCAATTTCATTCAACCGTTCAACCACCATGCGCATCGGTGCCACAATGCGGTTGGCACTCAACCACATCGCCAGTAACACCAGCAAGGTTACAATACCCCCGGTCAGGATCTGGCGGGAAACTGCACTGCTGATTTGCTGATCCAGTGAAGCACTGATCTGATGGGCTGCAGCCAATACATCTTGTCCTGGAATTTCCAGCAGCATACCCCAGGTTGGTAAACCATCATTATTAACCGGAATAAACAACTGCAAGGTATCGTTCTGCCAGTTGACCTGAACTTTTGCCTGTTTCAGCCATCCTTTCAGTTGTTCGGCCAGTTTTGGATCTTTTTTGGCAATGCTGTCGCCAGGCACAAACGGCATATCACTGACTGAAACCGCAATGCCTTCAGAGGAAATTAATGCTGCTTTACCGTGGCCGGAGAAGAGTTGCGAATCCAGTTCCTTGATGGCGGACTGCATGGAATCTAACGCAATATCCATCCCGACCACGCCAAGCACATTATCACCATCGACCACCGGTTGTGTCACGGTCACCATCAGCAGTTCTTTTTTGTTGCTGGTATCTTTATAAGGGTTCAGCAAGCAGGGGCCATGCACACGGATACTGCAATTAAACCACTCATTTTTAGCAAAACCATTTTCATTAGCGGTTGAGTCTTTAATGTCTTTTTCCGTCAAGTTTTCGAGTGTTAACTCACCTTTGTCATTGCGACTCCAGTACACCGAAAAACGCCCAGATTCATTACCACCATCCTCACCCTGACCCGCATAGGTATCATCCGCATGGCCTAATGCGGCAGGCAACATGACACTATAAACGCCCAGCGCATAAGGCGTACTCTTAGCAGTCTGTAATACCAGACTGTTCAGTGAACGACGTAAAATGCCGGAACCCAGATAATTTTGTTCCGCATATTGTTTTTGAGCGGTCAAGCTGGCAGCAAGAATGGAGGTTCGAATTCTGGCCTCATGCAGATAGCTGGTGACGCGAGAAACTTCAGCCTCAGCACGCCCCTCCACTAATTGCACCGCATCTTCTTTGATTTTTTTATCAGTCTGCGCCAACACCAGACCTTTGGTTGATTGCAAAGCATAAACAGATAAACCGATGAGCAGAACAACGGCAGAAAATAACCCGACAGCAGACAACAGAGTGATTTTCCACTGAATAGAAAAATTACGCATAGAAATTCCCTGATTCAAGACGAAAACAGATAGCCACATAACGTTAGCTGCAAACACCGTATATGCTTCACTGCTAAATCATGATGTTATGAACTGGATCACGCAGATTTGCTCACCAGACCTGTTTGGCCTTATAGATCCCGCCTAAAACCATATACTCCTGCTCACCATTTAACCCGCGGGGCAGCAAGGTATCGAAACAGACGATTTTTGTAAGGGGGACTTGTAACTCGACCACTTTGGGTCCAAAACGATATGCTTCGTCGACATCACTGCTGCAGGAACTGAGGTTATTCAGTAATAACACCGGCTGTTGCTGAACCTGGTATTTCGGTGCTTCAGTGCTGCCCCGATAGAGGGTCAGATGTTGTTGCAGTGGATACAAATGAGCCAGCTGATATTGGCAAAAACAATACAGCAGATCCAACTGTCCCACCAAATCATTCGTCTGGTAGGAGGCGCGGGCATACGCCTGCATATAACGCAGATAAGCTGCTGATTCAGAATCAGAAATGGGTTGATGGTGATAAACGGTTCGCAAGCCGAAACGGGATTCGACCCACTGGCGCCAAACTGCACCGGCATCACTGTCGGAATCAAACAACCAGCCCAGCAGTAGCTTCCGGTAGTGACTCTGTGGTCGCGGAACAGGGTCAGCATCCGGACGTGGGGCCAGTTGTGCCTCCGGCAACCGAAAACGAACCGCCATGTAGTCGTTGAAAATATCGACCCGCTGACGCGCATCAGGGCATACCACCAGTCGTTCAAATAACTCAGGATAAAAAGTTTCAATACCATCCAGTTGTAATGAAACGGGATATTGCTGATACGCCAGACTGGCCAGTACCGGTGCCGGCACATTACAGCGATTGAGCGGTAACGTCAGTTTTGCCAATAAACTCCGTTCTTCAGGTAATGGCAGCATCAGGCCACTCCGGCGTTAATTCCTGCATACTCGGCTGCAGGTAGTGCAACCGCTCTGCCAATGCGCAGATCTCATCATGCCAGTGAAGATGCTGACGCCAGTCTTCGCGAATGCCCCGATAACCGTAATAAGCCCCCGCCAGTTGGCCGGCTACCGCCGCGGTAGTATCGGCATCATCGCCCAGATTGGCAGCGGCCAGAATGCAGTCGGCATAACAGTGGGTATGCCAGAAACACCAGAGTGCAGCTTCCAGACTCTCCAATACATAACCGGTGCCTTTCAGATCCCGGTAGTTTTTATCGATAAATTCAAACGTCTGCAATGTCGCAATTGCATCAGTTTGTGGCAGATAAGACACAGATAACACACTTTCCTTATCGCCCCCCTGCAGCAAATTGATCAGATGAGCGGCCAACCAGCCACAAGCATCGACACACAGTGGTGCCGCGTGTGTTGTCCGTGAACTTTGTTTGGCGAAGTGGATGGCTTGTTGCGGTGACTGAGAAAAGGCAATCGGGATCGGCGCTAACCGCATGATAGAACCGTTGCCTGACGTCCAGCTGGCGGTCATGCCGGAAAAGGGATTGCCGCTTTTCTGGAAGCGTCTTAAGGCACTGGACACTGTGGTACCGATATCAAAACAGTTACCGATGCTGCTGAGATAGCCATTGTCATACCAGTCACAGTAGCGGTTCATCTGATCGGCGGCATCAAATCCTCCCCGCGCCAACAGGCTGTGTGCCATGCACAACGCCATCGAGGTATCATCAGTCCAGTATCCTTTCTGTAAACAGAAATGGCCGCCCCCCACCATATCGGTTAACGGTTTGAATGAACCTCTTGGCCGGAATTCCAGCGTGGTGCCAACCGCATCACCGACGGCCAGCCCGACCAGACAACCCAGCGCGCGATCCAATTCGCTGTGCATGTCATTCCCTCACAACATCCAATGTATCAGAGGGAGATGCAAGGTTTACACCGACGTTTCCTGTTTAAAAGAGCGAGACAGATAATTAATCAAGGAAGGTAATTCGAGAGGTCTGGCGTAATGATAACCCTGTATCTCTTCAATCCCCATTGCGGTTACGATCTCCAGCTCTGCAGACGACTCTACACCTTCGGCCACCACAGTCAGATCGAGATCGTGAGCCAATTCAGTGATATGTTTCAGTAGAGACAACTGACGACTATCAAGATGAACCTGCTGAATAAAAGACTTATCGATTTTCAATTTATCAACCGATAAATCCTTCAAATAAGCCAGCGATGAAAACCCGGTACCAAAATCGTCTAACGCAATCCGGATCCCCATTTGGCGGAGCGATTTTAATATTTGCTGACTCACCGAAAAATCATTTAATGCAATAGTTTCCGTTAGCTCAAGAACTAATTGTTCATAAACTATCGGGCTGTGCGCCATTAACTGTTGAATCCGATCTGGCAGATCCAGATTAAACAGAGAGTTAGAGAGATTAACCGCCACCGATAATCGTTCCAACTGCCAAAAAGGCAACTTGGATAAATCTGATTTTATTCGCTGGAATATCCAATCACCTAACGCATTCCCCATGCCATGCTCTTCTGCAATTTCAATAATTTCTGGCGGAGCGATATAACCGAATAATGAATGATTCCAACGTAATAACACTTCCAGACCTAATTTGTCTTTATTATCCAGTAAATGGATCGGCTGATAGCACAGATAGAGACTGGTTGTGTCAGGGTTCGTTAATTCGACATTTAGATGTGTCGCCAGCTCGCGGCGGCGCTGAAAATCACTCAGCATAACGCTATTGAAATATTGCAAATGGGTGGGATTCTTTTTGGCCGCCGATAAGGCCAAATCAGCAAACTGGAATAATTCAATAGAAGATGATGATTGTTCAGGGAAAAAACTAATTCCGCAACAGAGGTGTATTCGGTTGGCCGGATCATACCGTTTCACTTCTGTTTTTAATTGCTGCAAGGTCAGCGGTAATAGATGATAAATTTCATCATCGGTGAGCAACAGTGCAAACTCACTACCCCCTGTGCGTGCAATTAACGTCTGAGAGCTGAAGGTTTTTCTAAGTTTTTCACTGATCTGTTGTAATAATTCATCACCACTCTGATAGCCAAACAGATTATTAATCTCATGAAATCTAGTGATGTCAATCAAACAAAGATTTACGGAATATTTATTAATTCTTGCCTGGTGACAACGTTCTTTTAACAGTTGCTGAAAATACGCACGATTAATTAATTTTGTTAACGGATCATGCAATGATAAATACCAATGTTTGCGTGATTCACGAAATAATAAATAACTCATCAGCAAACTGATCAAGGAGACAACCGATAAAACCCAGGAAATTTGTTTAATCGTCACCGCAATATTATCAATACCGTGAGTCACGCCCGGGCCAGTAAAATTTTGTATCATTAACTGACGGATGGCTGGTTCATAGAGCAGAAGTTGCTTTTCCCATTCAGCTAACTGCGGCGAATCAGGCTTGGCGGGTAAATCAATTAACGCTTCATGAGCCTGAATTGATTTCAATACGTTCTGGACCAAAACTTCCGCACCAAACGCTTTTCTGACGGCCTCATTTTCAGAGCCGTGCAAAAAAACATCCATGCGATTCCAGACTACATCATAGGCAAGACTCAATTTTTCCGAAGAGCTCTGCCCCGCCCGATACAGTTGTAATTCCGAACAGAACTTCTGATATTCGAGTTCCAGTTGCGCCAATGACCAGGCACTTAAATTGGTGTGCGCAGTAATATCCTGCGACACTTTTTGAAAAGAAAACAGCGTACTGACCATACCACCGGCCATACCGATGATCAGAACACCTAATATGATGAATTTAGAGTAGAAATTCATTCATGACTCACACTGATAGATCTTAACTGCCAGATCATCGCACTGTGGTAAGTCGGCTTGTCTAACTCTGGGTGTTCGGTTAATGGATAAATCACCCAGATTGGCCCTTTGTTCCGACGGGACATTAATTTGCCATCTTGGGAGAATGCCAGTAACACATTGTATTTATAGGCGTCGGCGACAGCCAATGTCGTCACATAATCATTTAATGCGGTCGCTTTCAGTTTAACCGCATGCTGCAAGCCCACTTTGTCGAGAAGATCGCGTAATAACACCCCCGTATACGAGTGCGAACCATCCGTCCATGGTGTGGTGGTTACTACCGTTTTTTGTGGCAACGCTTGTAATTCAGCGAGGGTAAAATCTTTACTAGCCTGATCAGTTATCGTCAAAATAACCGGTGATACTGCTTTTTCTGGAACGTTCGCCTTAGCACTCTGAACCCAACTAAAGGTGGTAAACAACATACCGCACAAAAACGCTGCAACCGTTTTGTACTTATTTTTCATCATTAATTTCCATCCTATAGAAAAAGACTATTCATAAAACGAATAGCAGATGGAAAAAGATCATTCAAAATAGATGAATTATTGTCATACGAAATATGGGATCCGCGTAAATTAAGCTCGCAAATCAAGCTGTTGGATTGTTCCAGATGAACCATCTTCTTTCAGATAGACGCTGCTCGAACGCAATACCCCGAGACTGTCACCTTGGGTATTGCTGCCCACATTCTGGAACTGTGTCTCGACCGGATGCAGATAGATCGCCCCCACCCCCACCTGCGCCAAGGCCGTTAAACCTTGACCCGGACGCCAGATGGAAAGCTGTCCATAAATGGAATCGCCAGCATCAATAAAACCATTGCCATCTTCATCATATTGCGCCAGCTCCGCAAAACCATTCCCGCTCTGTGCACCGAACAGTTCGCTGCCGTTATCAATTTGTTGATTGCCATTTTTATCTAATGCCAGAAAATAGGAACCCTCGGATAACGTCGGTAACGACTCTTTGGTACCGTTGCTGTCGAGATCAAAATTAAACCGAGCCTCTTTTAAACCGGCCGCCTGCCCTTCCAGATTGATCACCAAGGGATCTTTCAACGCAGATTGTTTGGTTAACCGTTCCGATAATTTAAGGTCTTGGTAAGACATCGCAAACCCGAGATTAACCTTGATTGTTCGCCCATCGGCCGTTTGCACCTCGCCGTTGGCAGAAAACCGTAATTGTTCATTTTCTGCGGTCATTTCCGTGATTTTTACCTGATGATCAGGCTCTGCCGGAGCAGTTTGCTGCGAGGCAGGAGCACTGGCATCACTGGTCGCCCCGTTGCCACTGTCTGCCGTTTGACGGATCGGGTGCATCAGTTGAATTTTGGTGCCAAACAGTGACTCCAGAAGCATTTTCATCAATCGGGTATGCGAATCCAGAGACAAGTCGTCGTCTGACTCATCATTTGAAGTTTTTTGACTGGCATCTGACTCGGTTGTTTCCGCCGATGTTCCCGCCGTCGCTTTGCTTTTTGTCAGCTTGGCATCCGCCCCTGCCGGTAATGATAAGGCGGGCTGACGGTTTTTCGCGGCAGCTTTTTGCAAATCACTCCGGCTTAAACTGCCACCCCATTCATCACGGTTTTGCAGATGCACGGAGACACTCACATCTTGCTGACCTGCTTTGGCGATGGTGGGCAGTGTTTCCTGTTCCCGGACGGAGGATTGCTGATGTTCATAACGAGTCTTGAATGATAATGATTGCTGGGTAATTTGCATAACCGCTCCCGCGATACGACATGCAGATACTGGGCTGCATTTCAGTTATCGGCGGACGGCGGAAAATGTTTAATTTTTAAACAGCAAAAAACGTGTTTATTGTTAGATTTGTTATTTCAGAGAGCGCACCGATTCACGCGCAATCAGTTTCGGCTCCAGCGTGATCAGACGCGGTGCATCATCGGCGCCTTGAATCCGATCCAACAGGGTATCAACTGCCTGTCGACACAGCTCAGCCTGCGGTTGATGGATGGTGGTCAGCGGTGGCGTGAGGTAACGAGACAGTTCAATATCATCATACCCCACCACGGAAATATCCTGCGGCACGCGTAATCCGGCACGATAGAGCGCCTGATAGACACCCACGGCAGACACATCGTTACCGGCAAACACAGCACTCGGCGGTTCAGCCAACGCCAGCAACTGATGCATTCCGCTGATGCCGCCGGTGAATTCAAAGTCGCCTTCCACCACATATTCGGCCCGGAATGGAATATCCGCCTCTTCCAGCGCCTGACGATAGCCCTGCTGACGAGACTGGGCCGGCAATTTATCCAACGGGCCGGTGATCAGACCAATCCGACTGTGTCCCTGTTCGATCAGATGACGGGTTGCCAGATATCCCCCCAGAGCTGAATTGTCCTGGATCCGGTCGGCAATGGTGTTCAGCGGCCCCCAGTCCATCACTACGATAGGCACCGCCGGATGACGACCGAATACTTCCGCAGACGCCGAACGCGCTTCGGTGCACATCAGCAGCAAGCCATCAATCCGCTTTTGCAGTAAGACTTCCAGATTATGACTCAGCCGCTCAGGATCGCCTTCCGTGTTGCACAGCACCAGCGTATAGCCGCGCTGATAGCAGATCCGTTCCACTCCGGCGACAACTTCTGCAAAAAACGGGTTGTTGGAAGTGGTCACCATCATACCCAAGGTGCGCGTCTGATTGAGCTTCAGACTGCGCGCCAGAGCCGATGGCGAATAGTTCAGATCGGCCACCGCTTTCAAGATGCGCTCACGAATTTCGTCACTGACGAAACGGGTGTTATTCACCACATGCGATACGGTGGAAGTTGAAACACCCGCCAGGCGAGCGACATCTTTCATGGTGGCCAAAGCAGCTAACTCCTTGCAGCTAAAAACGCGTCTATCTCAGATCGTGTCGGGATCGAGGGTTGAGCACCGGACCGGGTCACGGAAATAGCCGCCGCCGCATGGGCAAAACGGATCGCCTGATGTACGGGCTGCCCATCTAATTGTGCACAGACGAATGCGCCATTAAAGGTATCGCCTGCCGCTGTCGTGTCCAGCGCCTGAACCCGGAAGCCCGGAATGAGTTCGCCTCTTCCCTGTTCACTCAGCCAGACGCCCTTTGCGCCCAGCGTAATTAATACCCTAGTAATACCATAGGCGTGAAGGATCTCGGATGCTTTTTGTGCATCCTGTTCTGTCTTGACTTCGATCCCCGTCAGCGCCTGCGCTTCAGTTTCATTCGGAGTGATCACATCCACCAGACGCAACAGCGACTCAGGCAAATGCTGCGCCGGTGCCGGATTCAGAATTACTTGGGTTCCGGCCGCTTTGGCCGCTTGTGCGGCAAATTCGATGGTATCCAGCGGGCTTTCCAGTTGCATCAGCAACACATCCGCCTCGGAAATCAATGATAAATGCGGTTGGACGTGTGTCGGCGTCAGTTCAGCATTGGCACCGGCGGAAATACCGATGCAGTTTTCGCCATCTGCCGAAACCCAGATCATGGCGACCCCGGTCGTGCTGCCTGCCACCGCCATCACCGCCTGGGTATCAATGCCGTCAGCCGCGAATTGGGCTTTCATTCTGGCACCAATATCATCGTCTCCCACACAGGCAATAAAGGCGATGTCTGCACCGGCTCGTCCTGCAGCCACGGCCTGATTAGCGCCTTTTCCACCATAGGCAATGTGATAGCCATGTCCGACCAAGGTTTCACCGGGTTTAGGGAATCGGGGAACAGACAGCACATGATCGGCATTCACACTACCAAGAACGACCAATTTTTTACTCATCTTCGGCTCCGGCAAAAAAAGTACCCGCACTGCGGCGGGTACGGGTTGTGATTATTTAGAAACGACTTTGAGTGGGACAGGAATATTGGCTGGTACAGTTTTGCCTTTCAGCACTTGATCGGCCGTTTCAACACCAATGGCCCCAATCTGATCAGGTTGTTGTGCCACTGTGGCCGCCATCTTGCCTTTCTGCACAGCTTTCACACCATCATCTGTGCCGTCAAAACCGACCACCAGCACCTTGTTCTTACCGGCTGCCTGCAATGCCCGGAGTGCACCCAACGCCATCTCATCATTCTGGGCAAAGACCGCCTGTACATCACCATGACCAGCTAACAGGTTTTCCATGACATTCAGCCCTTTGGTCCGATCGAAATCGGCAGGCTGGCTGGCAAGAATCTGGAAGCCGTGCGCATCCGCTGCTTGTTTGAATCCGGCGCCACGATCACGGGCCGCAGAGGTTCCGGCAATGCCTTCCAGCTCGATGATTTTGGCTTTATCGCCTAATTTTTTGGCAATAAATTCACCCGCCATCTTACCGCCGGCAATGTTGTCAGAAGCAATATGACTGACGACGGTGCCCTTATTGGCTCCACGATCCAGCGTCAGCACCGGCATTTTCGCCTTGTTGGCGATAGCAATGGCATTACCGACGGCATCAGAATCAGTTGGATTGATCAGCAGGATCTTGACGCCCCGAACCGTTAAATCTTCCACATTAGCCAGCTCTTTGGCCGGGTCATTCTGAGAGTCCAGCACCAGCAGGTTATAGCCCAGCTCTTTCGCCTTGTGCTCAGCCCCGTCTTTCAGGGTGACAAAGAACGGGTTATTCAGGGTAGAAACCACCAGTGCCATTGTATCTTTGGCCATAGCGGAAACTGATA